>JAKDNL010000118.1 GCA_030451825.1 Pseudonocardia sp.
AACGACCTGCGCATCACCCGCCACCGCGACCGCCCCGGCGGAAAGATCACCGGCCGCTTCGACGACGCCGCGATGTTCGACGCGATCGCCACGGCCGTCGACGCCAAGTCGAAGCCGCTCACCTCCGACGACGAGCGCACCCCCGGCCAACGCCAAGCCGAAGCCCTCTCCGACATCTGCGGCTTCGCCCTCGACCACGGCCCGACCAGCCTCGTTCCCGAGACCGGCGGCCGACGTCCGGTGATCAGCGTGCTGATCTCGCTCGAGGACCTGCAGAACCGTGCCCGCGCCGCCGTCCTCGACTTCGGCGGCACCCTCACCCCCGAGTCGATGCGCATGCTGGCCTGCGACGCCGCGGTCGTCCCGATCGTGCTGAACGGCGCCGGCCAGCCCCTCGACGTCGGCCGCGCGACCCGCACGATTCCGGACGGACTGCGCCGCGCCATCACCGCACGAGATCGCGGATGCGCACATCCCGGATGTGATCGACTGCCCTCGTGGTGCGAAATTCACCACATCATCGAGTGGGAACTTCTCGGCGAGACCAAACTGTCGAATCTCGTGATGTTGTGCAAGGTGCACCACCGCTTGCTGCACCATTCCGAATGGCTGGTCCGAATCCGCGACGGATTCCCGGAGTTCGTGCCGCCGCGGTGGATCGACCCCGATCAGCGTCCGCGCCGTGGTCCTTAGCGCCGCGAGGCACGGCGATGCCGCCGTCACCAGAGCCCGCCATCCTGGCGCGGCGGCGGCATCGCCTTACGGCCCTTCATGTCGTGCAGTCCCCGCACGCCTTCCTCGGCGTCGCATGGTCTCCTCCCACCGAGGCGAGCAGGCCGGGCCGCACGTGACCGACCGTCGGCGAGCCGGTTCCCGCCGCGCTCCGGCGGCCCGGCACACTGGGTCCATGCGGACACGGATGCGGTTCGGCCCCGACGACGAGGACGCGTTCTTCACGCGGCGCGACGAGCTGGGCGAGCAGTTCGCCGAATGGCTGAGTACCCAGCGCGTGGTGGGCGACCCGGGCGACGCCGACTTCCTGATGGAATGGAAGTGGGGCTACGGCGACGGCGCACTCGACCGCTGGCGGGTCGCCGACGTGCAGGAGTTCCTGTTCGACTGGTGCCCCCGCAAGCTCTCGGCGACGCAGGAGGACTGCACAGGGATTCCGGGGTCGGTCGCGGCGTTCGTCGAGTTCCTCGCCCACACCGGCATGCTGGCCGGTGGTGACCCCGCGAGCCGGATCCGTGCGCACTGCGAGCGCAGCCGGGCCGCGTTCGTCGAGGAGATGGGCAATCCGGCGAACTTCGGGATGGCCAAGAGCCTGTTCGGCTCCCTCGGGGGGCTCGAACCCGACGCCGACCTCTCCCCCGAGGGCATCTCGGCGTTGCTCGCCCGGCTCGAGCAGCAGGCGCCCGACGCCGCCGCCGAGGTGCGGGAGCAGCTCGGCGGCGATCACGGGTCGCCCCAGATCGGGCCGGTGCGTCTGCCCGGGGACGGCGCCGTGCTCGCGTCGGCGCGCTCTGCGCCGTTGCTGGTCGCGATGCGGACGCTCGCCGATTACTGCGCCGAGCCCGGACGGACTCTGACCGCCAAGGGCAACGTGCGGCTCGCCGACGCGCGCCATCTGGTCGAGGCCCTGCAGACCGGGGACGACCCGACGCTGGGCGGTGTGCGGAAGCTGACCACGGCCGAGGAGCTGCCCGGGCTGAGCTGGTACGTGTATGTGGCGATCGAGTCCGGTGTCGTGCGCCGGCAGCGGGGCAAGCTGGTGGCGGTGGCCCGGTTCGCCGGGCTCGACGACGTCGCCGCCTACGAGAAGCTCGCCCGCTCCGCGATCGACACCGCGCTGGGCACGCGTCGAACGATGCTGTTCAGCCTGCTCGGACGGGTGCAGGAGCTGGTCGACAACTGCGTCTACGCATACCTGTTCGAGCTGCTCGACGGCGACGCCGACGTCGACGACCTCGTCGAGATGGTGCGCGGCATCGTCGCGAACGCGGTCCCCGGCTACTCCGGCCTGCTGCTCGACGTCGTCCCGTCCGTGGTCGAGGACCACCTGGCACGGCTCGGCAACCTCGGTGCGGTCGAGGTCCTCGACCGGGAGCGGACCGGCTGCCCGGACTGCGACGAGCAGCACGAACACGGCGGGCGGGCGACGCTCACGCCGATCGGCGTGCAGCTCGCCGTCAGCCTCGCGCGCGAGGGCGGTGTCGAGGTGACCGAGTGGCCCGATCCGACCGAGGCCACCGCCGAGGAACTGCTCGACCTGATCGGCGCGATCGACGAGCAGGAATGGGCCGACGAGGTGGGTGCGTGGTTCGCCGCGCAGAGCGACCCCACCGCCGCGAACGCCCGGATGACCTCCGCGGCCCTGGCGCAGGACCGCGACACCATCTCGGCGATGGCCGGGCTGGAGATGCTGGGCCGGTTCGGCGGTCCGGACGCGGTGGAGGCGGTGCGCGCGCACCTGCGCGGGCCGCACGACGGCGTTGTCCTGAACTGGCTGGTCGAGCGGTCCGCCCTCGATGCTTCCACGATAGAGCCGGAGCGGATCACGTCCGGGTTGATCGACCTCCTGGCCGCCACCCTGGACCGGATGGGGCCGAAGGAGGTGGTCGCCGTGTTCGGCGAGGGCGAGTCGCGTGGGTACGTCGAGCTGCTCGGCTCGGTGTGGCGGCTAGAGCACCCGCGTCTGGGCGAGGTGCTCGAGGCCCTCGGTGCCCACTCCGCCAAGACGGTGGCGAAAGCGGCCCGCACGGCGCTGGCCAAGCACCGCAGCATGCTCGCCGAGCGTCGCGGCCGGAACGCCGGAACGCCTCCGGTCTCCGGCCGGGCCGGGCTCCCGTCCCGTTCCTGACCCCGGCTCACCCCCGCGACACGCTCTGCGATCCGCCCATCTGCAGGTCCACCTGCGTCGCCTCCCCCGCCTGCACCTGCACCGATGTCGTCACCGGCGCGAACGTGCTGGCGACGACCGTGTACTCCCCCGCCGGGATCCCGAGGAAGGCGTACGTCCCCTCCGCGGCGGCGATCACCGTGTCGACGACCTCGCCCCGCGGGGTCAGCGCGGTGACCGTCGCCCCGGCCAGCCCGGTCCCGTCCGGGCCGGTGACCACTCCGGACAGCAGACCCGAGGTCGAGGAGAGCATCAGCTCCACGACCGACGTCGCGCCCGGCTCCACAGCCAGGGTGACGGCCGACGGCTCGTGGTCGGTAGCGCTCACGGCGACGGTGATCGGGCCCGAAGGCAGGCCGGCGAGGCCGAACGTCCCGTCCGGGTCGGCGTGTACCCGCCCGACGACCTGGCCCCGCGCGTCAGTGGCGATCACCAACGCCCCGGGGATCGGGACCCTGCCGTCGCTCGTGATGACGGTGCCGGTGACCAGGCCGTTGCCGTCGAGGGCGAAGTCGCGGACCACACCGACCCCGTTCAGCGTCACCGCGGTGACGGCCGGGCGGAAGCCGGGGGCACTGGCCACCGCGGTGTAGGTGCCGGGCGGGAGGCCGCGCAGGCTGTACTCACCGCCGGTGGCCGAGGTACGGGCGACCTGACGTCCGTCGGCGTCGGTCACCGTCACGACCCCGTCGATGCCCGCGGTACCGGAACCGGCCCGCAGCCACCCGAGCAGCTCGCCGGTCCCGGCGCGGCGCCGTTCGTCGGCGAGGTGGGCAGACGGGCGATCGGGCACCTGGGCATCGGCCACCAGCTCGAACGGGCCACCGGCCTCCCCCGCGACGGCGGCGAGCTCACCGCCCACCGACTCGTGCTCGCCCGTGGGCGTGCCTCGACCACCCGCGAACCAGGACCCGGCCGCGCCCACCACGCACGCGATCACGGCGAACCAGAACGCGGCGGACAGACCGTCGGCGAACGGGCCGGTGATCAGCTGCGGGAAGAAGCTGTGCCCGGTGAGGATCGTGGCCTGCTCCGGTGGCAGCGAGCCCAGGACCGGGCCGAGCAGCTGCTGGATCGGGTTGTAGCCGAGGAACGCGGCGAACAGGACCGCCACCGGCGGCAGGGCCGCGACCTCGGCCGCGTTCGATGCCGGGACGCCGTGCTGCAGCAGGCCCTGTTCCATCACCGACGGCAGGTGCTGCGACAGCCCGGCGATCATCAGGCTGAAGAAGAAGCCGATCGACAGGACCATGGCCGCGTTCTGGAACGTGGCCGTCATGCCGGCACCGGCGCCGCGGGCCTCGTTGGGCAGGCTGTTCATGATGTCGGCCCGGTTCGGCGAGGTGAACAGGCCCATGCCCAGGCCGTTGACCAGCAGGATCGCGGCGAACGGGAGGTAGCCGAAGTTGATCGGAAGGGTTTCCAGCAACAGGAAGCTGACCGCCGAGACGAGCATGCCGCCGGTGGCGAACCAGCGAGCGCCGAAGCGGTCGCACAGCACACCGGAGATCGGCGCGGCGATCAGGAACCCGACCGTCAGCGGCAGCATGTAGATGCCGGCCCACAGCGGAGTCTCGGAGAACGAGTAGCCGTGCTGGGGCAGCCAGATCCCCTGCAGCCAGATGATCAGGATGAACTGCAGCCCGCCGCGGCCGAGCGAGGACAGCAGGTTGGCGATGTTGCCGAGGGTGAACCGGCGGTTCGCGAACAGCGAGAGCGTGAACAGCGGGTTCGCGACCTTGCGCTCGATCAGCACGAACGCGGCCAGCACGATCACGCCGCCGATCAGGCAGATCAGCACGGTCGGGCTTCCCCAGCCCATCACCGACGTGCCGTAGGGCTGGATGCCGTAGGTGATGCCGACCAGCACCGCGATCAGGCCCACCGCGAACGTGAGGTTGCCCCACCAGTCCATCTTCGCCGGCCTGCGCTCACCGGTGTCGCGCAGCTTGAGATAGGCCCACACGGTCCCGAACAGACCGAACGGCACCGAGACCAGGAACACCAGCTTCCAGTCGATCGGTGCGAGCAGGCCGCCGATGACCAGTCCGAGGAACGACCCCGCGATCGCGGCGACGCCGTTGATGCCCAGTGCGAGGCCACGCTGGCGCACCGGGAACGCGTCGGTGAGGATCGCCGAGGAGTTCGCCATCAGGAACGCGCCGCCGACGCCCTGCACGATCCGCCAGCCGATCAGCCACAGTGCGGCGGCATCGCCCTGCTGCCAGGTGAGCCAGAGGAAGACCGAGGCCACGGTGAAGACCGCGAAGCCCAGGTTGTACATCTTGACCCGGCCGTACATGTCGCCGAGCCGGCCGAACCCCACCACCAGCACCGCGGTGACGACCAGGAAACCCATGATCATCCACAGCAGGTAGCCGGTATTGCCGGGTTCGAGCGGATTGATGCCGATACCGCGGAAGATGTCCGGCAGCGCGATCAGCACGATCGAGGAGTTGATCGTGGCCATGAGCATGCCGAGCGTGGTGTTCGACAGCGCGATCCACTTGTAGTTCGGCCCCGGACCGGAGCGTTGCTGCGGCGCGTCCGGGACGGCGGCATGGTCGATGACGGCCACGGTTCTCCCCTCGACTAGTTGATTGATGCTAATCAAGCGGCGCGCGGGAGGAACAGGCCGTTACGCCATGCAACAACTCACATCGCCCCCCGCGCGCCGGACAGCAGGGGGCGAACCCGACGAAGCGGATCTAGCTGTTGCCGTAGACCTTCGTCGGACGGACCAGGACGGCGACGCGGCCCTCGGCGCGCATCGCGGCGTCGTAGGCGTCCCAGTCGTCGTGCGTGCCGCCCGCGGACACGAAGACAGCACGCAGCAGGAGGCGCAGCCCCTCGGCGTCGACGCCGTCGGCGGGGTCGTCCGGGCCGATCAGCTCGCTGGCGCCGTCGACGGCAGCCCAGCCCCAACCGGCCCGCCAGAGGATCGAGGTGGCCGGTCGCGCCCGCAGCGTGCGCAGCTTGACCGGCCCGTAGGTCACGTACCCGACGACCGGCTCACCGGTGATCGGGTGCTCCAGCACCCCGGCGTTGACCAACGACGAGTGCGGGGTGCCGTCGGCCCGCACGACGCTCACCGAGCACAGGCCGTGCTCGGCGGGCACGATGCGCCGGACCGGTTCGAGATCGGTACTCACGGGCCGAGTGTGGCACCCGCGAGCTCGACGCTCCACTCACGAACCGACGCCCACCTTCGCGACCGGACGTTCCGTGCGCCCGGCCACGATCCGGCCGGCGACCAGCGCGGACAGTGCCAGCAGTACCACCACCAGGCCGTAGACCTCGGCGGTGATCCGCAGTCCGGCGACGGTCGCGGACACCCCCGCGATCACGGCCGGCACACTGAACGCCAGGTAGGCCAGCGTGTAGGTGGCCGCCAACAGCTCGCCCCGCTCGTGCGGCTCGGCGATCCGGGCCAGGGTGCCGAACGTGCCGTACGCGGCGGCGCCGAACCCGACCCCGGCGACCAGCGTCCCGGCCCCGGACAGGATCGCCGATCCGGCGCCGGAGCCCGGACCGGCCAGCGCGATCCCCACCAGCGTGATCACCGTGCCGAGCCCGAGCCCCGCCGCCGCGCCCGCCAGGACCCGGCCGGGCTCGCGTCCCCGCAGCAGGAACGCGGTCAGCGCGCCGGTGCCGCAGAGCATCGTCACGACGAGACCGCCGACCAGGTGGTTGCCCAGGTCGAACAACCCGGCTGCCACCGACGGGCCGAGCGAGAGGTAGAGCCCGCCGAGCGCCCAGCTGGCCAGCAGCACCGGCACGATCGCGCCGAACTCCGCTCGGATCCGCCGCGGCACCCCGACCCGCGGCCGCAGCGAGGCCAGCGCGCCCGGCCGGCGCGTGATCGTCTCCGGCATGAGCGCGGCGACCAGCGCGGCCAGCACCATGCCGGCCAGCAGGATCGCCCAGACCAGCTGGGTCGGGGCCGGGGCGAACTCGACGAGCGCGCCGCAGCCCAGCGCGCCGAGCCCGAGTCCGGCCAGCGGCGCGATGCCGTTGATCAGCCCGGCCCGTCCGCGCGCGTGCGGCGGGTCGAGGTCGACGAGCGTGGCGGGCAGCGTCGTGGTCGCCGCACCGGTCGCGACGCCCTGCACGATCCGGGCCACGAGCAGCATCCCGACGCCGTCGGCCAGCAGGAACAGCACCAGCGACACGACCTCCAGCACGATCGCGCCGATGATCACCGGACGCCGTCCGACGTGGTCCGACAGCGCGCCCACCACCAGCAACGCCGCGATCAGCGCGAGCACGTACACCGCGAAGACCAGGGTCAGCGTGAACTCGGTGAACGTGAACCGCTGCTGGTAGACGACGTAGAGCGGGGACGGCGCGCTGGAGGCTGCCAGGAACCAGACGAAGATCGTCGCCACCGCGGCGAACGCGACCGGACGGGAGAGCTGGATCCGGCGGGCGGGGATGGACATCGAAGCTCCTTGATGCACGTATCATTGCTTTAAGGCGGTGACGCTCGGGAGTGACACCCCCATCGCAACAATCACTGCGTTAGCGGAGCTATTCCCGACCCGCCGAGAGGAGCACGACGTGACGACGTCGGAGCAGGACGCGCGGGACGCCGGCGCGACGCCGCGGCAGCGTCCGGGCGGACGGTCGGCCCGGGTCCGTGCCTCGGTGCACCGGGCCGTGGGCGAGCTACTGGCCGAAGGCCCGGCGGAGTCGCTGACGATCCCGGCCGTCGCGACCCGTGCCGGGGTGCACCCGACGACGGTCTACCGTCGCTGGCCCACACTCGCCGAGCTGCTCGCCGACGTCGCGGCCAGCCGGTTCAGCGGCGACATCGTCGTCCCGAACACCGGGTCCCTGCGCGGTGACCTGGAGCGCTGGACCACCGACGTCGCCGTCGACCTGGCCGACCCGGACGTGCTGGCCCTGATGCGCGCGGCCCTCGGCGCCGCGGGGCAGGACGGCGGGGACGCCTGCATCGCCGACCGGCACGCGCAACTCACCGCGATACTGGACCGCGAGCGCGCCCGTGGTGGCCCCGATGGCGGCCCCGCGGCCGTGCCGACCACCGACGAGGCCGCCGACGCGCTGCTCGGCCCGCTGTACTACCGGGCCGTGTTCACCGCGCGCCCCGGCGAGCCCGGCTGGGCCCGGGGCCTGGTGGGCCGCCTGCTCGCCGGACGCGACTGACCCGGGCCGGTCCGAACGGCCGGGGTTCCTCGAGGCGATGTCATCGCTGGTAGACGTCTCGACGGTGCCCGATCGTCACGACGACCACGAGGAGGACGTCGTCGGCAACGGTGTAGATGATGCGGTAGTCGCCGACCCTGATTCGCAGGCCGGGACGCCCCTGGAGCGCGCGGGCCACCGGCGGTCGGGGGTCGCGGGCCAGCAACGCGATCGCGCCCTGCAGGCGACGGCGGACCGGCGGAACCGTTTCTGGGGGTCGCCGCCGTGCCGCTACGGCTCGGGCAGGACCCGCGACCTGCCGGACGTCCTCCGGTAACTCGGCCTGCTCGGCCTACTCGCCGCGGCGTCGAGAGGCCAGGCCGGCCAGCACCAGGACTCCGTACACGGCCGCGATGACGGCGAGGGCGAGCACGAGCACGCCCGGGGCCTGGGTGCTCATCACCAGGCCGGCCCCGGCCCCGACCACCGCGCAGGACCCGATCACGGCGGTGGCCCCGTAGCGCAGGTGCCGCAGCTGTCCGGACGAGAGCGTCGGGTGGCCCGCGGAGACGTGCCAGGCGGGGTCGCCGGTCCGGAACTCGTCCCGCTCGGGCACGGCGCTCGGCTCGCCGGGCTGCGATCCGTCGAACCGCGGATGTGGGCGGGGCAGGTCGGAGAACAGCAGCACGATCTCACCGCGGGTGCGGGCCGACATCGCCTGCGTCGCCCGCTCGGCGTACTCCGGGGCGAGCAGCCGACCCGCCGTCGTGTGCTCGCCCAGCAGGCGCTCGGCATCGGCCCGGTCCCGGTCCGCCACCCGGACCTCGCTCCAGGCCCCGCCGGAACCGACCTCGGTCGGAGCGGTCACGGCTCGGTCGCCGCCACCGGTGCTCATCACGTTCGTCGCCGTCCTCATGCGGCGACGATCGCACCGTCACACCCTCGCCCACCTCGACCACAGGTCCGATTCCCGGGCCAGGTACTCGTCCTTCCGGCCGAGCCCGGTGCCGACATGCGCCCGACCGGCTGACCGCCACCGGCGACGCGGCGCAGTCCGTCCAGATCCGGATGCAGGGAGAAGGATGATCGCCCGGATCGTGACATCCGCTGCGCACAGCGCATCTCCTGTCACAGAGGCGACGATCATCGGTGCCGCCGACGGGGCCGGCACGGGTGTCATGTGACGGGCGCAGCGGCCGTCCGGGTGCGCGCCCACCGCCGTCCGACGGCGAGCACGGCGTCGATCACCAGCCACCACGTAGATGACGATCTGCACCGCGACCGACACGAGGGCCCCTTTGCGTCGTACAACAGTGACGCCGGAGCCCGCCTACCCCGAGGGGAAGACGGGCTCCGCGAGCGTCGGTCAGCTCATATCAGGACTTCTCCGGGTTCAGGAACGCACCGACTGCAGCGAGCGCAACCGGGGCGTTCTCCAGCTGGGGCATGTGCCCGGCGGAGGGGACCGTCACCACCCGCGAGCCGCTCACACGGGCGGCGAACGTGTCGGCATACGCAGGGTCGACGAACCGGTCCTGCTCGCCCCAGAGCAGCAGCGTCTCCGCCCGCACCCGGTGGATCCGCCGGTCCAGACCCTTGTCCGGGATCGGCCAGATGAAGTGCAGGATGCTGGCCATCCGCATGGCGGCCTCGAACTTGGCCTGCGGGTCGTCGGCGGGCACGGTGAGCATCGCGGCCAGCGGGCCCTCCGGGTCGGCCAGCTCCAGCTCGTCGAGGTTCCACTGGTAGTACTGAGCGACCTTGCGCGGGTCGCACAACTCGGTGTTCGGCGGTGTGACCCAGATACTTTCGTAGCGCTGCTCGAAGTCCGCAGGGAGATCCCGGTACGGCATCAGATGGAAGAAGATCGACTTCGTTGTCGCTCCACTCTCGGTGTCGGCTGCTGCCCCCTCGGATCATCATGCGACCGGCACCGGGCCCCGGTCCAGGCTGCCGACCGGAACGCCTCCACGCCGGCGAACAGCACGAAGCCCGCCTCCCCCGAAGGGAAGACGGGCTCCGTGAGCGTCAGTCAGCTCAGATGACGCGAACGCCCTGGGCCTGCGGGCCCTTCTGGCCCTGACCCACCTCGAACTCGACCTTCTGGCCCTCGTCCAGGCTACGGAAGCCCGACGCGTCGATCTCCGAGTAGTGGACGAAGACGTCGGCGGAGCCGTCGTCGGGAGCGATGAAGCCGAAGCCCTTCTCGCCGTTGAACCACTTCACAGTGCCCTGAGTCATGTCTTCTCTGCTCCTCGCAGGTGGTGGCGTCCCGCACTGTGCGGGCCGCCGGCCGAACCCGGAGGGGCGGACAAGCGCTCTGTGCCCTCGTCCACTACACCACCGAGCTGTCCCCGCGGCGTGCAAGAACACGAACACCGAAACCGAACGACCACGATCAGCCAACCACATCCCGGCGTCCGATGTGGGGCCGGGTCGGTGGACGGCATCACCGCACGGCGCAGTGGCGGGTCAGACCAGGCGCGGAAGCAGCTGGCGGGCCCCGGCGCGCAGGTCGTCCAGCGCGGTCTCCGAGCCCGAGAGGTGGCGCAGCAGGGCATGCTGGAACAGGCCGTCGAACGCGGCGTAGGCGAACGGGGGCTCGCACGACGGCGGCCTCCCGAGCAGGCCCGAGTAGGCCGTGACGATCCGCCAGATCATCCGCTCGAGGCTGCCGTCGATGTCGGCGACGTCGTCGCGGAACGACTCCTCGAACAGCGACTGCGAGCGCAGGTCGTACCAGAGCCGGTGCATCAGCTTGTCCTCGACGAGCGTCGCGGCCAGCCCGTCGCCGAACGCCGTGGCCAGCGCGTCCGGCTCGTCGGCGGTGGCCGCGATCGAGTCGTAGCGCAGCACGCAGGTCGCCTTGTACTGCCGGACGCAGTAGGTGATCAGCTCGACCTTGTCCCGGAAGTAGTAGTGCAACACGCCGTGCGAGAAGTCCGAGTTCTGCGCGATCTCACGCAGGCTGGTGCGGGCGTAGCCCAGCTCGGACAGCGTCTGCAGCGCCGCGTCGGCGAGCTGACGGCGGCGCTCCTCGAACTTGTCGACCTGCCGGCGGGAGATCCGGTCGGGCCGCTCGGTCGTGCTCGTCACGGGCTCGTCCTCTGCCTTCGGGTGCGATCCACCATAACCCAGCGAGTGAATCCTGGACAGTCGTCCAGGGTTTTCTTGACGATTGTCCAAGATCCGTGGCAGGTTGTGCCCTGCCTCACTCGCTGAGGGATCCCGGCCACATCGACGTGTCACGGAAGGACAGTTCATGAGCCCGAACGAACTCACGGGGCGGAAGGTGCTCGTCACCGGCGGCGCCCGCGGCCTGGGTGCCGGAATGGCGACGGCGATGGCCGCCGCGGGCGCATCGGTGATGCTGGCCGACGTCACGAAGGACGTCGGTGAGCAGACCGCTGCGACGATCACGGCGAACGGCGGCGGCAGCGCCGGTTTCGTCGAGCTCGACGTCACCGACGACACGCAGTGGGAGTCCGCCGTCGCGCACACCATCGCCGAGCTCGGCGGCCTCGACGTCGTCGTCAACAACGCCGGTATCGAGGTCACGCAGCTGCTCGTCGACACCGACCCGGGCGAGATCCGGAAGATGCTCGAGGTCAACGTGCTGGGCACGATGCTCGGGATCAAGTACGCGTTCCGCGCGATGCGCCCGGGCGGCGCGGCCGGGGGCGGCGGTTCGGTGATCAACATGTCCTCGGTCGCCGCGACGATCGCGTTCCCGGCCATCTCGGGCTACTCCGGCACCAAGTCCGCGGTCGACCGGCTGACCCGGGTGGCGGCGATGGAGTCCGGCAAGCTCGGCTACGGGGTGCGGGTGAACTGCATCTACCCCGGCCTGATCGCCACCGACATGGGCGTGAAGCTGGCCGTGGAGACCTCCGGGCTGGGGCTGTTCGAGAGCCCGGACGCCGCGGTCGGCGCGGTCGTGGAGCTGACGCCGTCCGGGCGCCTGGGCGAGGTCGCCGACATCGCGGACGCGGCGGTCTTCCTGGCCTCCGACGCCGCTCGGTTCGTCAACGGAGTCGGCCTGCCGGTCGACGGTGGAATGGGGATGTGAGATGACCGCACCGAACGCCAAGCCCGTCGTCGTCTACGGGGTGTCCGGCTACACCGGCCGGCTGATCTGCGAGTATCTGCGCGAGCTCAACGTGCCGTTCGTCGCGGCGGGTCGCGACGCCAAGAAGGTCCAGGCCGCGCTGGACCGGATCCCCGGCCTGGACACCGTGGAGCACGAGGTCGTCGAGGTGAACCACGACGTGGAGTCGCTGACGAACCTGTTCCGCGGCGCGCAGGTCGTCTGCAACACGGTCGGACCGTTCATCAAGTTCGGCCCGGAGGCCGTCGAGGCCGCGCTGGCCGCCGGCTGCCACTACACCGACACCACCGGCGAGCAGGACTGGATGCTGCACGCGAAGGACACCTGGGGCGAGCAGTTCGCCGCGAAGGGCCTTCTGCTGTCCCCCGGCATCGCGCAGATGTACACGACCAGCGAGATCGCGGCGAACATCGCGCTGGAGACCCCGGGGCTGGACAGCCTCGACATCCTCGTGCTGTGGAAGGGCTACCCGACCTTCGCCTCCACCCAGACGATCTTCACCATCCTCAAGGCGGACTGGTTCCACCTGGTGGAGAACCAGTACGTGGCCTGGGATCACCGTGCGACCAGGGAGTGCGTGGTCCCCGGGTCGCACGGCACCGCGCTGACCGTCCCGTGGGGCGGCATGGCACACCCGGTGTGGTTCAAGGACGACCCCCGCGTCGCGAACGTGACCGCGACCGGCGGCGTGCTCGACCGGGCCGTGATGGACGGCGTCGTGGCCACCACCGGCATGTTCGAGGAGCAGATCAAGCCCCTCGAGCCGGCCGCGCAGGAGGCGGCGCTGGCCGACATCGCGGCCGGGCTGCAGGCCGACATGCCGCCGCGGGAGAATCCGCGGATCAACACCTCGATCGACTCGGTGCACGCGTCCGGTCC
Source organism: Pseudonocardia sp. (assembly GCA_030451825.1). Classification (GTDB taxonomy): domain Bacteria; phylum Actinomycetota; class Actinomycetes; order Mycobacteriales; family Pseudonocardiaceae; genus Pseudonocardia. Next base: position 13,035 of record JAKDNL010000118.1, read on the forward strand.
GCTCGGCCGCGCGCACGTGGCGATCCACGGCAACCAGAACTACAAGCAGACCGGTCTGCTGCAGGCCTACGCGGCGTACTCGCTGCTGCAGCAGGCGCCCCGGCGTGCCGGGTTCGCGTCCGGCTGCCAGGCGTTCGGGCACCGGGAGCTGCTCGGGGCGCTGCGGCAGTTCGGGCTGGTCCTCAAGCCGATCGTGACCGTGCACGACTGAGCGAAGCCCACGCCAACGACGAGACCACACTGCGAGGCTTCGATGTCGCTCACCTACTACCTGGACAAGGGAGCCTCGCTCGGACGCGACGCCCCCTGCCTGACCCTCGACGGGGCGTCGCTGTCCTACGGCGACGTCGTCGACCTGAGCCACTCGGTCGCCCGGGCGCTGCGGCGCTCGGGTGTCGCGCCCGGTGACAAGGTCGGCATCCTCTCCGCCAACGATCCGACGGCGTTCTCCTGCGTGTTCGGGATCGCCCGCGCCGGGGCGGTGTGGTGCCCGATCAACCCGCGCAACGGCGCGGCGGAGAACCGGGAGCTCCTGGAGCTCTTCGACTGCGCCGCGCTGATCTACCAGCCCTCGTTCGACGACCTGGTGGCCGAGATCGCGCCGACGTTGCCGGAGCTGCGGACGTTGGTGCGGCTCGGGCCCGGCGACCCCCCACCCCGGTCGCCGGCCGTCGCGTTCGGGCCCTGGCTGGCCGCCGCCGACGCAGAAGAACCGCCCCGGGCGGCGTCGCCGGGCGACGTCGTGGCGCTGGTCGGCACCGGCGGGACGACCGGGCGACCCAAGGGCGTCATGCTCACCGACCGCAACCTCGAGGCGATGTCGGCGATCACGCTGATGAGCTACCCGTTCGACGGGCGGCCCGTCTACCTGGCGCTGGCACCGCTGACGCACGCGGCCGGGGTGCTGTGCTTCCCGGTGATGGCCCTCGGCGGCGAGGTCGTGGTGATGGCGAAGCCGGACGTCGGGGCGTTCCTGACGCTGGCCGAGACCCATCGCGTGACGCACACGTTCCTGCCGCCGACGCTGATCTACATGGTGCTCGGGCACGAGGCACTCGACGCCACGGATCTCTCGGCGCTGCAGTGCTTCTGGTACGGCGCGGCACCGATGTCGGCGGCCCGGCTGCAGGAGGCGCTGAGCAGGATCGGGCCGATGGCGCAGCTGTTCGGGCAGTCCGAGGCACCGATGATGGTCTCGACGATGTCGCCCGCGCAGCACCGGCGCGCCGACGGCTCGCCCGCGCTGGAGCGGCTGTCCTCGGCCGGGCGTCCGTCCCCGCTGGTCACCGTCGCGATCATGGACGGCGAGGGGAACCTGCTGCCCACCGGAGAGCGGGGGGAGATCGTCGTCCGCGGTTCGCTGGTGATGTCGGGCTACTACAAGAACCCGGACGCGACGGCGGAGGTGTCCGCGCACGGCTGGCACCACACCGGCGACATCGGCTACCTCGACGCGGAGAACTTCCTGTTCATCGTCGACCGCGCCAAGGACATGGTGATCACCGGCGGTTTCAACGTGTACTCCGCCGAGGTGGAGCAGGCGTTGATGGCCCACGACGCGGTGCGCGACTGCGCCGTGGTCGGGCTGCCGGACGAGAAGTGGGGCGAGCGCGTCACCGCGGTGGTGCAGCTGCAGCCCGGGTCCTCGGTGGGCACGGACGAGCTGGTCGCGTTCGTCAAGGCCCGGGTGGGCAGTGTGAAGGCGCCCAAGCAGGTCGAGTTCTGGCCCGACCTGCCGCGCTCGACCATCGGCAAGGTGCTCAAGACCGACGTGCGAACCCGCCTGCTGTCCCCG
>JAKDNL010000119.1 GCA_030451825.1 Pseudonocardia sp.
TGCGGACGGTGTAGGCGCCGCGGCTGAAGCCGACGGCGGAGATCGTGTCACCGGGCTCGTACTGACGAGCCAGCCACATGTAGGCGTTCATGATGTTGCGGTACAGCCCGTGCCCGGTGCCGCCGTCGACGAACCGGGACGCCGCGGACCCGTCCGCACCGACCCCGGAGAAGTACTGCACGACCTGTTTGCTGCCGTCCTGGCCTGCCGGGGCGAGCAGGTTGTGGAACAGCCGGACGTTGGTCGGGGTCGGGACGCCGTCCTTGCTCTGGTCGGCCCGGTTCCAGGTGCCGTCGCAGCAGATGACCAGATGACGCATCGGGCGCTCCCACCGTCGGGCCGGTACGCACCCGGACGTCGGTGGGTACGCACCGTGTCCACTCGACCACCGGGGCCTGCGCGTTAGCGACCGCGCGGGCGTTCGCCGCCCGATCACAGCCTCGACGAGAAATCCGCCGTCGCCGCTACTCCTCCTCCAGGTCCCCCTCGGACTCCAGGTAGGCCTGGCGCAGCGCCTCCAGCGTGGATGGCTCCGGCGCCTCCCACAGTCCCCGGTCCACCGCCTCCAGGAGCCGCTCGGCCATGCCGTGCAGCGCCCACGGGTTGGAGTCGGTGAGGAACTTGCGGTTGTCCGGGTCCAGCACGTACTCGGCGGTGAGCGTCTCGTACTGCCAGTCGGCGATCACGCCGGTGGTGGCGTCCCAGCCGAACAGGTAGTCCACCGTCGCGGCCATCTCGAACGCGCCCTTGTAGCCGTGCCGGCGCATCGCGGCGATCCAGCGCGGGTTCACCACCCGCGCGCGGAACACCCGGGAGGTCTCCTCGTGCAGGGTCCGGGTGCGGACGGACTCCGGCCGGGTGGAGTCGCCGACGTAGGCCTCGGGGGCGTTCCCGGTCAGCGCGCGCACCGTGGCGACCATGCCGCCGTGGTACTGGTAGTAGTCGTCGGAGTCGGCGATGTCGTGCTCGCGGGTGTCGATGTTCTTCGCCGCGACCGCGATCCGACGGTAGGCCTGCTCCATGTCGTCGCGGGCCGGGACGCCGTCGAGGCCGCGCCCGTAGCCGTAGCCGCCCCAGGTCGAGTACACCTCGGCCAGATCGGCGTCGCCGCGCCAGTCACGCGAGTCCACCAGCGCCAGCAGCCCGGCGCCGTAGGTGCCCGGCTTGGAGCCGAAGATCCGGGTGCGGGCGCGCCGGTCGTCGCCGGTGCGCTCGCGGTCGGCGGCGACGTGGGTGCGTACGAAGTTCTGCTGCGGCGACTCGTCGAGGTTCGCCACCAGCGCGACGGCATCGTCGAGCAGGGCCAGGACGTGCGGGAACGCGTCCCGGAAGAACCCGGAGATGCGCACCGTGACGTCGATCCGCGGGCGGCCCAGCTCCTCGAGCGAGATCACCTCGAGGTCGCGGACCCGGCGGCTGGCCTCGTCCCACACCGGGCGCACGCCGAGCAGCGCGAACACCTCGGCCACATCGTCGCCGGAGGTGCGCATCGCGCTGGTGCCCCACACCGACAGCCCGACCGAGCGCGGGTACTCGCCGTGGTCGGCCAGGTAGCGGGCGAGAAGCGACTCGGCCATCGCCTGCCCGGTCTCCCAGGCCAGCCTCGACGGGACGGCCTTCGGGTCGACGGAGTAGAAGTTCCGCCCGGTCGGCAGCACATTGATCAGCCCGCGCAGCGGCGAACCGGAGGGCCCCGCCGGGATGAACCCGCCGTCGAGCGCGTGCAGCACCCGGTCGATCTCGAACCGGGTCGCATCCAGCCGGGGCACCACCTCCTCCGCCGCGAAGCGCAGGATCCGCTCCACCACCGCTGCACGAGCGGAGTCCTCGTCCACCCCGGGCGCACGAACGGAGCCCTCGTCCAATCCAGACACCCCAGGGGGCACCCCAGGGTCCCCCGGGGAGGTTGCGCGAGTGGAGCTCTCGTCCAGATCCGGCGTACGAGCGGAGCTTTCGTCCAATCCGGGCAGGCGGGACGCGACGATGCCGTGGGCGGCGTCGGGGTTCCAGGCGGCGGCTTCCATGTCGGCGACCATCGCGTGCGCGACGTGCTCGACCTCGTCGGTGCGCGCGCTCGACTCGGTGCCGTCCTCTGTCAGGCCCAGTGCCTCGCGCAGGCCGGGCACGCTCTGTTCGCCACCCCACATCTGCCGCGCGCGCAGCATGGCCAGCACCAGCTCCACGCGGGGCTCCCCCTCGGGCGCGAGCGCGAGCACGTGCAGCCCGTCCCGGATCTGCACGTCCTTGATCTCGCACAGCCAGCCGTCGACGTGCAGCAGGAAGTCGTCGAACTCGGCCTCGTGCGGGCGCTCGGAGAGCCCGAGGTCGTGATCGAGCTTCGCGGCCTGCATCAGCGTCCAGATCTGCTGGCGGATCGCGGGCAGCTTGCCGGGGTCGAGCGCGGAGATGTTCGCGTGCTCGTCGAGCAGCTGCTCGAGCCGGGAGATGTCGCCGTAGGACTCGGCCCGGGCCATCGGCGGGATCAGGTGGTCGACGAGCGTGGCGTGCGCCCGGCGCTTGGCCTGCGTGCCCTCGCCGGGGTCGTTGACCAGGAACGGGTAGATCAGCGGCAGGTCGCCGAGCGCGGCGTCGGTGCCGCAGGACGCGGACATGCCCAGTGTCTTGCCCGGCAACCACTCCAGGTTGCCGTGCTTGCCGATGTGCACCACCGCGTCCGCGCCGAACCCGCCGTCGGCGACCGGGGCGCCCAGCCAGCGGTAGGCGGCCAGGTAGTGGTGCGAGGGCGGCAGGTCCGGGTCGTGATAGATCGCGACCGGGTTCTCGCCGAACCCGCGCGGAGGCTGCACGATCAGCGTGACGTTCCCGCTGCGCAGCGCCGCGACGACGATCTCGCCGTCGGCGTCGTGAGACCGGTCCACGTACATCTCGCCGGGCGCGGCACCCCAGTGCCCCTCGACACCTTCGCGGAAGTCCGCCGGCAGCGTGGCGAACCAGCTGCGGTAGCGCGCGGCGGAGATCCGGATCGGGTTGCCGGCCAGCTTCTCCTCGGACAGCCAGTCCGGGTCCTGCCCGCCGGCCTCGATCAGCGCGTGGATCAGCGCGTCGCCGTCGCCGTTCTCGACGCCGGGGAACTCGCCCACGTCATAACCCGCGGCGTCCATCGCCTTCAGCATGGCGACGGCGCTGGCCGGGGTGTCCAGCCCGACCGCGTTCCCGATCCGCGCGTGCTTCGTCGGGTACGCCGAGAGCATCATGACGATCTTCTTGTCCGCGTTCGGGATCCGCCGCAGGTTCGCGTGCCGCACGGCGATCCCGGCCACCCGCGCCGCCCGCTCCGGGTCCGGCACGTAGACGGACAGGCCGTCGTCGTCGATCTCCTTGAACGAGAACGGGACGGTGATCAGCCGGCCGTCGAACTCGGGCACCGCGACCTGGGTGGCGACGTCGAGCGGGGACAGCCCGTCGTCGTTGGAGTCCCACGTGGCCCGGGACGAGGTCAGGCACAGACCCTGCAGGATCGGGACGTCGAGCGCGGCCAGCTCCGTGACGTCCCACTCCTCGTCCTCACCGCCGGCCTGCGCCGACGCGGGTTTGGTGCCGCCGGCCGCGAGCACAGTGACGATCATGGCGTCGGCCGCGCGCAGCGTGCCCAGCAGCGCCGCGGGTGCCTGCCGCAGCGACGCGCAGTAGATCGGCAGCGGGTTCGCGCCGGCATGCTCGATGGCCTCGCAGAGCGCCTCGATGTAGGTGGTGTTCCCGGCCAGCTGCTGGGCGCGGTAGTAGAGGACCGCGACCGTCGGCCCCGGCTGCTCGCTGCGCGCCCGCTCGAGGACGCCCCACTCCGGCAGCTCCACCGGCGGCGCGAACACCGCACCGGTGAGCAGCACGGTGTCGGACAGGAACGCGTGCAGCTGGCTGAGGTTCGCCGGTCCGCCCTGGGCCAGGTAGGTGTGCGCCTGCGCCGCGACGCCGGCCGGGACCGACGACAGCTCCATCATCTCGGCGTCCGGGGCCATCTCCCCGCCGAGCGCGACCAGCGGGGTGTCCCCGGCGCGCAGCAGGTCCAGCCCCTCCTCGAAGTACCGGTACCCGCCGAGCACCCGCACGACGACGACGTCGGCCTCGGCGGCCATCGCCGGGAGGTCCTCGGTGAGTACCCGGTTCGGGTTCGCGAGGCGGTAGTCCGCGCCGCAGGCACGGGCGGAGAGCAGGTCCGTGTCCGAGGTCGAGAGCAACAGGATCACGCGTCCGCTCCCGCCGGGTGAGCGGGGCAGCGCAGTGCGAGGCACATGGAGGCGAGCCTTCCTCGGGATCCTCGTCCCGGGTCGGAGGCGCCCGTACGCAGGTGAGCGCACGGGCGGCGGGCTGGTGCAGTGTCCTGGCTCCCGGATCGGCGCTCGCCCCGGTCTTCCGGACGGGTGTCCGTGGCCGTGTGGGTGGGGTCCGCTCCCCGGTGACAGTGGCGGGACCGCGCCGGAGTCGCACCGGCTTCCTGTTCCCGCCCGCCGTATGAATGTGTGCACCTACTCTCCGCAACCCGGCGCCACCGCGTCAAGCGAGGGTGCTCGACGTCGCGGACGCCGCCGGATCATCGACGCCGTCGCCGCGGACCTGCCCTGTACCGGCCGGCCGGGCCGGGTGATCGGCGATGACGGCGACACGACGGACGGGTGACCGGTGTTGTCCCCCCGGGCACCCGTCGCGACGAACCAGTTGCAGGCCGGTGACCTGCTGTTCTATGCCGGCACGGACGGCGCGGGCGCCATCGGTCACGTCGCGATGTACATCGGCGACGGGCGGATGATCGAGGCGTTCGACGCCGCGACACCGGTCCGGATCACCGCCGCCCGCCTGGACGGCGGGTACCGGGGCGCCGTCCGGTACCTGCCGGTGTGACCGAGCCCGCCGCGTCCGGAACGTCGGTACCCGGAACCGGTGAGCCTAGAGTGAACGCGTGCCGACCACCGTCCGTTCGCGACCCGACGCCTGCCCTGGTGTGCTGTCGCCGCACGACGCCGCGGACGGCGCGCTGGCCCGGATCCGCCTGCCGGGCGGGGTCGTCACGGCCGCCCAGCTGCACGCGGTCGCCGACGTCGCGGACTCCCTCGGCGACGGCGCGCTGCACCTGACCTCGCGCGGGAACCTGCAGCTGCGTGGCCTGGACCGCGACGACCCGGCCCTGGTGCGGCGCCTGGCCGGGGCCGGGCTGCTGCCCTCCCCGGCGCACGAGAAGGTGCGCAACGTGCTGGCCTCCCCGGCCGGCGGGATCACCGGCGGGACCGCCGACGTCCGCGGCCTCGCCGGGGCGCTGGACCGGGAGCTGTGCGCCCGCCCCGGGCTGGCCGGGCTGCCCGGGCGGTTCCTGTTCGCCCTCGACGACGGCCGCGGCGACGTCGCCGCCGAGCGTCCGGACGTGTGCTGGATCGCCACCGGGCCGGAGGCCGGATCGCTGCTGGTCGCGGGCGTCGACACCGGTCTGGCCTGCGCTCCCGTCGACGCCCCGGCACTGCTGTGCGAAGCGGCGGAGGCGTTCCTGACCGTGCGCACCCGGGCCGGTGACGACGCGCGGGCGTGGCGGGCGGCGGAGGTCCCGGACGCCGCCGCGCGGATCAGGGCCGCGATGCCCGCCGGGGCCCCGCAGCACCCGGACGGTGCCGCCGGACCGCACCCACCGTCGCACCGGACCGACGCGAGCGACCCGGCGATCTCCGCGTCGAGCCCGGGCGACGCGTCGAGCCCCACCACGGCAGGCGGGGACACGCACCCATCGGTCGGCCCGCTCCCCCGCGCGGACGGCGGCACCACCGTCGGGCTGGCTCCGGTCCTCGGTGAGCTCTCCACCGACGACGCGCGCCTGCTCGCCGACCTGGCGCCCTCGGCCGTCGTCACGCCCTGGCGCACGATCCTGCTGCCGGATCCGCACGACCCGACCGCCGCGCTCGGGCGCCTGCGCGCGGCCGGGCTCGTCGTCGACCCCGGCTCCCCCTCGTTGCGGGTCAGCGCGTGCGCCGGACGTCCGGGCTGCGCGAAGTCGCTCTCCGACGTCCGCACGCACGCCCGCGCCGTGATCGACGCCGGCCCGGGTGTCCCGGTGCACGTCGCCGGCTGCGAGCGTCGCTGCGGCGCCCCGCACACCCCGCACGCCGATGCCGTCGCCACCGGCCCGGAGCACTACGCACTGGACGGGACCGCGATCGGAGCCGCCGACCTGGCCGCGACCCTGCACCGACCCGACCCCGAGGAGCCCCGCCGATGAGCCCCGCCGACGCACTCCCTACCGCGGAGGCGGCAATAGGCACAGCCGACGCACTCCGTACCGCGGAGGCGGCAATAGGCACAGCCGACGCACTCCCTACCGCGGAGGCGGCAGTGAACACAGCCGACGCACTCCGTACCGAGGCGGCATGAGCACCGCCGGGCACGACTACATCCGCGACGGGTCGGAGATCTACCGCCGCTCGTTCGCCACGATCCGCGCCGAGGCGGACCTGTCCCGGTTCGACGCGGAGACGGCCGACGTCGCCGTCCGGATGATCCACGCCTGCGGGCAGGTGGATCTCGTCGACGACATCGCGTCCTCCCCCGGCGTCGTGGCCGCGGCCCGGGAGGCGCTGCGCGGTGGCGCCCCGATCCTGTGCGACGCGATGATGGTCGCCTCCGGCGTCACCGCGGCCCGGCTGCCCGCCGGCAACGACGTCGTCTGCACACTGCGCGACGAGCGGGTCCCGGGGCTGGCCCGGGAACTGGGCACGACCCGCTCGGCCGCGGCGCTGAAGCTGTGGCGCGCGCGGATGGGCGGCGCCGTCGTCGCGATCGGCAACGCACCGACCGCGCTGTTCCACCTGCTCGACATGCTCGACGCCGGCGCCCCGCGCCCGGCCGCGGTGATCGGGATCCCGGTCGGGTTCGTGGGCGCGATCGAGTCCAAGCAAGCCCTCGCCGAGCGCGACGACCTGGAGTTCCTCGTCGTGCACGGCCGCCGCGGCGGGTCCGCGATCACCGCCGCCGCGCTGAACGCGCTGGCCCACGAGCAGGAGATCATGGCGTGAGCGACGACGTACGTACTCCCGCGGAGGAGCCGGGCGGCACCGACGACGCACTCCCTCCCGCGGAGGAGCCGGGCGGCACCGACGACGCACTCCCTCCCGCGGAGGAGCCGGGCAGCACCGGGACGTTGTACGGCGTCGGCCTGGGCCCCGGGGACCCGGAGCTGACCACGATCAAGGCGGCACGGCTGGTACGCGACGCGGACGTCGTCGCCTACCACTCGGCGCGCCACGGTCGCTCGATCGCGCGCAGGATCGCCGAGCCGCACCTGAGCGGGAACGCGATCGAGGAGGCGCTGGTCTACCCGGTCACCACCGAGACGACCGACCACCCCGGCGGCTACCAGGGCGCGATCGACGAGTTCTACACCGAGGCCGCGGCCCGCCTGGCCGCGCACCTCGACGCCGGACGCGACGTGGTGGTTCTCGCCGAGGGCGACCCGCTCTTCTACGGCTCCTACATGCACATGCACAAACGCCTCGCCGACCGCTACCGCACCGAGGTCGTTCCGGGCGTGACCTCGATCAGCGCGGCGGCCGCGGCCCTGGGCGCGCCGCTGGTGGAGCGCGACGAGGTGCTCACCGTGCTGCCCGGCACGCTCCCGCGCGAGGAGCTCGCCCGCCGTCTGTCCGACACGGACTCGGCGGCGATCATGAAGCTGGGCCGGACGTTCACCGGCGTCCGGGAGGCGCTCTCCGACGCCGGTCGCCTCGACGGCGCCCGCTACGTCGAACGGGCCACGATGGACGGACAGCGCACCGGAGCTCTGTCCGATGTGGACCCGGACTCGGTGCCCTACTTCGCGATCGCGCTGCTGCCCGGCGACGTCGCGTCGTCGGTGCCGGCGCCCGAGGTGGAGACCGGGATCGTCGCCGCGGGCGAGGTGGTCGTCGTCGGCACCGGGCCGGCCGGGCGGGACTGGCTGACCCCGCAGGTCGCCGCCGCACTGTCCACATCGGATGATCTCGTCGGCTACGGGCCCTACCTTGATCGGGTGCCGCCGAACCCGCGCCAGACCCGGCACGCCTCGGACAACCGGGTGGAGTCCGAGCGGGCCGCGCACGCACTGGACCTGGCCGCGTCCGGGCGTCGGGTCGCGGTCGTCTCGGCCGGCGACCCGGGCGTGTTCGCGATGGCCGCCGCGGTGCTGGAGGTGGCGTCCGGGCCGAAGTACCGCGACGTCCCGGTGCGCGTGCTCCCGGGCCTCTCGGCTGCGCAGGCGGTGTCGGCATCGGTGGGGGCCCCGCTCGGGCACGACCACGCGATGATCTCGCTGTCGGACCGGCTCAAGCCGTGGGACGTCGTCGCGGCCCGGCTGTCGGCCGCGGCCGCCGCCGACCTCGCGATCGCGATCTACAACCCGCGCTCGAAGGCCCGCCCGTGGCAGGTCGGGGCGGCCCGCGAAGTGCTGCTCGAGCACCGCGCCGCGGCGACGCCGGTCGTCCTCGGGCGCGACGTCGGCGGTGCCGGCGAGCGGATCACGGTGACGACGCTGGGCGAGCTGGACCCGGAGCAGGTGGACATGCGCACGCTGGTGATCGTCGGGTCGTCGACGACGCGGGTCGTGGAACGGGCAGGCGGCACCGCGGTGTTCACACCGCGGCACTACCGGCGCGAGGACGCCTGAGGCCACGTCGCGCGCGGCCCGGATCTCACCGGACCGCGCCCTGCGCGGTGCCCAGGACCTCGGTGATCACGCCGGGCGGGGACGCCGGCGATCAGGTGTCGAGGAACCGGGCGAGGTCGGCGAGATCGCCCAGGCGCAGGTCGCCGTCGTGCCCGCGCAGGGCGGCGGTCGCCATGCCGGCCGCCCGCCCGGCGTCGAGGCCGGCCGGGGAGTCCTCGACGGCCAGGCAGTCCCGCGGGGCGATGCCCAGCCGGGAGGCCCCGAGCAGGTAACACTCCGGGTCCGGCTTGCCGCGGCGCACGTCCTCGACCGTGACCAGCATCGGCGCCTCGATCCCGGCCGCGCCGAGCCGGGCCGCGGCCAGAGGCCGGTCGGCGCTGGTCACGACCGCCCACGGCAGCCCTCGCCGGGCCAGGACGGCGAGCAGCTCGTCCGCGCCGGGCGCCGCGACGACGTCGGACAGGTCGGAGTACTGCAGTTCCAGCTGGCGGGCCGCGGCGACGGCGACCGCATCGACGTCGAGATCGGGACGCAGCAGCCGAACCGTGGCGTCGGCCGGGCGGCCGTGCGCGATCGCGTCCGGCTCGTCGGCACCGACGCCGTACTCGTGCGCCCACGTCGTCCAGGCGCGGGCGACGGCGGCGTCCGAGTCGACGAGCGTGCCGTCCATGTCCAGCAGCACCGCGGCGACCGCGCGCATCCGTCCACCCCCGGTGTCGTGCCCCTCGGGCGAGGATAGGCACGATCTCCCCCGTGGGTACCGCGGGATCAGCGACCGGCCGGAGGGGACTCCCGTGCGGGCGGCCCTGATCGAGGAGTTCGGCACGACACCGGTCGTCACGGACGTCCCCGAGCCGGCGCCGCGCCCGGACGGCGTCGTCGTGCGGGTGCAGGCGACCGGCCTGTGCCGCAGCGACTGGCACGCCTGGTCCGGGCACGACGACGGCGTGACCCTTCCGCACGTCCCCGGTCACGAGATGGTCGGCGTCGTCTCCGAGGTGGGCCGCGACGTCCGCCGGGTCGCCGTCGGGGACCGGTGATCGGCTGCGGCGGCGTCGGCCTTTCCGCGATCATGACCGGGCGCGCGCTCGGCGCCGAGATCGTGGCCGTCGACCTGGACGATCGTGCGCTGGGCCGGGCGAGGCGGCTGGGCGCGGACCGGACCGTCGACGTCTCCGGCCTGCCCCCCGACGACGCCCGCGACGCCGTGCGCGCGGCCACCGGAGGCGACGGGGCGTCGGTCGCGGTGGAGGCGATCGGGAACGAGTCGGCGCTCGCGCTGGGCATCCGGTCGCTGCGCCGTCACGGCACGCTGGTGCAGGTCGGGCTGTTCGCGCGGGAGCCGCGGGTTCCGGTCCCGGACATGATCGCCCGCGAGCTGCGGCTGGTCGGGAGCCACGGGATGGCCGCCGCCGGCTACCCGGCGATGATGGAGATGGTCGCCGACGGGCGGCTGCGCCCGGAACGTCTGGTGTCGCGGCGGATCTCCCTGGACGAGGCTCCGGCGGCGCTGGCCGGCCTCGACGGTCCGGCCGCCGACGGGGTCGCCGTCATCACGTTCTGAGCTCCGGCGGCACGTGGTCACCGATCGGCAGGCGATGCCGGCGCACCGCCGTCATATCCCCGGTGCGAGTCATGTCCCGGGTGAGAGTGACCTCAGCGCTGCCGAACGCTCGACCAGGAGCCGTGGTGTCACACTCACCCGTCGCCAGGGCGGTGTTCGGGCCCGGGCGTGCCCAGCCGGGCCACGGCGTCGTCGACCGATGCGGCCGGGACGATGCCATCGGGCAGCGGCGGGCGGTCGATCATCACCACCGGCACACCGAGCATCCGGGCCGCGGTCAGCTTCGCCTCGGTGGCCGCGCCGCCGCTGTCCTTGGTCACCAGTACCTCGGCTGCGAACTCGCGCATCACCGCGAGCTCGCCGTCCAGGGTGAACGGGCCGCGATCGAGCAGGACCCGGTGCTCGAGAGGCAACGGCGGATCCGGCGGGTCCACCGAGCGGATCAGGAACGCGGCCTCGACCGGCGCGAACGCGGCCAGATCCCCGCGCCCGGTCGTCAGGAACACCCGCCGTCCCAGCACCGGCGCGAGCGCCGCGGCCCCGGCGGCGGAGGCGACGCGGTGCCAGTGGTCGCCGGGCCCGGCGCTCCAGCCGGGGCGGCGCAGCACCACCAGCTCCACCCCGGTGTCGGCACAGGCGGCGGCCGCGTTCGCGGTCATCCCGGCGGCGAACGGATGGGTGGCGTCGATGACGACGTCGACGTGCTCGTCGCGCAGCCATCCGGCCAGTCCGGACGCGCCCCCGAACCCGCCGACCCGCACCTCCCCGGACGGCAGCGCCGGGTTGCCCACCCGTCCGGCCAGCGACGACACGACCCGCAGGTCCGGCCGCCCGTCCAGCGCCGCCGCGACGGCGCGCCCCTCCGTCGTCCCCCCGAGCACGAGCACCACCGTCACGACCGAGACCATAGATCAGACCGTCCCGAGCACCGGCTCGAACGCCAGCTCGGCGGCGCCGACCAGCTTCCCGTCGCGCCCCAGCGGGGAGATCGCCATCCGGGTGCCGCCGACCGCCCGGCTGACCAGGCTGCGCCGCTGCACGTCGTCGCGGACCCGGGCCACGACCGAGGGCGGCAGCGCCGCGAACAGGTCACCGAGCACGACCAGCTCCGGGGCCAGCATGTTCGCCACCGTCACCAGGCCGGCCACCATCCACCCGGCGTAGTCGCCGAGCAGCAGGTCGGCGCGTCCCGGCACCGCGGCCAGGGCGCGCAGCTCCGCGACCAGCACCCCGCGCGGGGTGTCCTCGGGCAGCCCGAGCGCCCGGCACAGCGCCGGCTCGCCGATCTCGGTCTCCCAGCAGCCCTGGGCGCCGCAGAAGCAGTCCCGCCCGCCCGGACGCACCAGCAGGTGCCCGAGCTCACCGACGTAGCCGCCGGTGCCGCGCAGCGGCCGCCCGCCCGTGATCACGCCGCCGCCGACACCGACGTCGGCGGAGAGGTAGACGAGGTCGGAGACCTCGCGTGCCACCCCGCGCAGGTGCTCGGCCAGCGCACCCAGCTCCGCGTCGTTGCCGACCTGGGCGTCGCGCCCGAGCACGGCGGACAGGCGCGAGCCCAGCGCGACCTCCCGCCAGCCCAGGTTCGGGGCCTCGTGCACCAGCCCGTCGCGGCGCCGGACCACGCCCGGCACCGACACCCCGACGCCCTGCTCGGTGACGCCGAGCTCCTCGCGCAGCAGCTGCGCGGACTCCGCGACATGGGTGATCACCTCGCCGGGCAGCCGCGTCGTGCGGTGCAGGTTCCAGCTGTGCCGGCCCAGGATCTGCCCGCCGATCCCGACCATGGCCATCGCCACCTGGTCCACCCGGACGTCCACCGCCAGCACGACGGCCGACTGCGGCTCGGGGAGCACCAGCAGCGACGGCCGCCCCGCCCCGGAACGCCGGGTCGGGACGGCCTCGGTCACCACGCCTGCCTCGGCAAGCCCGTCCACCACCGCCTTGATCGTGCTGCGGTTGAGGCCGAGCTCGGTGGCCAGGGTCGCGCGGGTGCAGGGCCCGTCGACGTGCAGGCGCCGCAGCAGGGCGGCGCGGTTGTGCCGGCGGGCGTCGTCCGGGCGGGTGCCCGAGGTGGGTACGGTCACCGGCCGGTGGCCGCCGAGCGCCGCCGCGATGCCACGTCCACCGAGGCGGCCAGGAGCAGCACGAGCCCGGTCACCACGAACACCACCGCGGCCGGCTGCTTGAGCAGGCCCAGACCGTTCTGCACGGTGGCCAGCACGGTTCCGCCGATCACCGCGTTGCTGATCCGGCCGCGTCCGCCGAACAGCGACGTCCCGCCGATCACCGCCGCGCCGACGGCGAACAGCAGCGTGTTGCCGCCACCGGCCGCCGGGTTCACCGACCCGATCTTCGACGAGTAGACGATCGCGCCGATCGCCGCGAACGCGGAGGCGATCACGAACACTGACGCCCGGATCCGGACGACATCGATCCCGGCGCGGCGCGCGGCCTCGCGGTTCCCGCCGACGGCGTAGACGTGACGGCCGAACCGGGTCCGGTCCAGCACGTAGGTGCCGAGCACGAGCAGCACCAGCACGACCGGCACCACGTAGGGCACCCCGGAGATCGCGATCCTGCTGGGTGAGCGGTCCTGCACCAGCGCGAACGTCGCCAGCGCCCCCAGCACGACCACCGCCCCGATCTTGATCAGGACGAGCCCGGTCGGCTGGGCGACCAGGCCGGTGCTCAGCCGGGCCCGCTGGCGGGTCAGCATGATCGCCGCATACCCGCCGGCGGCCAGCACGAACAGGATCCACGAGCCGAGCGTGGACAGGTTGCCGTTGGCCACCGCGTTGATCACCGGGTCGCGCAGGGCGAGCGTGCCGCCGTCGCCGATCAGCTGCAGGATCACGCCCTGCCAGGTGATGAACAGCGCCAGCGTGACGACGAACGAGGGCATCCCGACCCGCGCCACCAGGAACCCGGTCATGCAGCCGATCACCACCCCGACGCCGACCGCGAGCAGCATCTCCAGCCACGGGTTCGCCGGGACACCGATCACCAGCACCACCGCGGTGAGCACGCTGACCGCGGCCCCGGCCCACACCCGCACCAGCGCCGCGAGACCCGCCGCCACCAGCATCACGACGATCAGGATGACGAACACGACGATGCCGGTCGTACCCAGCACGTTCCCGCCGCTGGTCAGATGCAGCGCCATCACCGCGGCGGCGAGCCCGGACGCGGTACCCGCGGCCAGGTCGATCTCGCCGGTGAGCAGCACGAACACCAGGCCCATCGCGATGATGGTCGGGCCGGCACCCTGCTGGAGCAGGTTCGCCAGGTTCAGCAGGCTGGAGAAGGTGCCGCCCGAGTCCAGGACCGTGAACAGCACGAACAGCGCGGCCAGGCCGAGCAGCGCGGGCAGCGACCCGAGCTCACCGGCGCGCAGCCCGCGCAGGTAGCCGCGCACGGCCTCGCCGGTCGTGCGCGCGGTGGTGTCGATGCCGAAGTCGGCGGCCCGGTTGCCCGGGTTCGCGCGCTCCGCCGCGCTGGTGGGCCCGGCGGGTGTGGCGCCCTCCCGGTCCACGGCCGGGGTCTCCGGCTCACGGTCCGACGGGCTCGGAGCCGTTCCGGCGGGTCGACGCTCGGTCACGGTCTCTCCTCGGGTGCGTGCGGCCCCGGGGTGCCCGGGGTGGTCTCGTTCTCACGGTGGTCGTGGGCCATCTAGACACCCGCCGACTCGGGGCGGGCCAGACCCAGGTCGCCGGAACGCCCGGCGGTGATCAGCTCCACGACCTGCCCGTGGGTGACGTCGCGGGTCGGTACCTCGGCGACCATCCGGCCCAGGTACAGGGTGGCGATCCGGTCCGACACCTCGAACACGTCGGACATGTTGTGGCTGATCAGCAGGACGGCCAGGCCCTGTTCGGCCAGCCGGCGCACCAGGTCGAGTACCTGGCGGGTCTGGGCCACGCCCAGCGCGGCGGTGGGTTCGTCGAGCAGCACCACCCGGGAGTCCCAGAGCACCGCCTTGGCGATCGCCACGGTCTGTCGCTGGCCTCCCGACAGCGACGCCACCGGGGCGCGCACCGAGGTCACGGTGCGCACCGACAGCGAGGCCAGCGTGCGCCGGGCGGCCTGCTCCATGTCCGACTCGTCGAGCAGCCACGGCCGGCCGCGTTCGCGGCCCAGGAACATGTTCTGCACGATGTCGAGGTTGTCTGCCAGCGCGAGGTCCTGGTAGACGACCTCGATCCCCAGCCGCGCGGCGTCCGCCGGCGCGTTCAGCGCGACCGGCTCGCCCTCGAAGGCGATCTCGCCGCCGTCGATCGGGTGGATGCCGGCGACGCACTTCACCAGCGTCGACTTGCCGGCGCCGTTGTCACCGACGAGCGCGGTGACCTCGCCCGCGCGCACCGTCAGGTCCACGTCGTGCAACACCTGCACCGCGCCGAAGCTCTTGGTGATCTTGCGCAGCGCCAGGATCGGTTCGGACATTGGCCCTCCCGCGTCGGGCCTGTGCGCGGATATACCTGGCAGAGCAGCGATATACCCGCACCACGCCTATTTGATTCCGAGCAGGTCGCATGTAGCGGCGTTTGCGCCG
>JAKDNL010000721.1 GCA_030451825.1 Pseudonocardia sp.
GATGGGCCGCTGCGCTCCGGCACGGCGAGCCAGTCGACCACCGCGTCGACGACGATCGTCGCGTCGGCCAGTGCGGCCGCCGCCTCGGCGTCCGGCGTCGTCTCGTAGGAGTGGTCGGCCAGCCAGTACCGGTTGAACAGCGACCGCAGCAGGCGGCCGGCCTGCGGGTCCAGGGCGCGCTCGCGCACGACCCGCCGGACGAAGGCGGAGACCACGTCGGAGTGCTGGGCCCGGGTCTCCCCCAGGACCAGCAGCGCCGTCTCCGCGGCGTAGAACGCGGCCTGGAACGCACGCGACACCGCCGCGGCGGTGAAGCCGTTCTCGGTGAGCAGCCCCGCGGCGGCGAGCTCGGTCCGTGCGCGGGCGATGCCGGTCTGGGTCACCGCACCCGCACCGCCTCGGCGCGCGCCCGGATCACGGTCGGGTCGCCGGAGCGGGCCATCGCCGCCTGGCTCACCGGCAGTGCCGTGATGGTCAGGCCGGACCGCTCGGTGTGCCGCCAGAGCACCTCGTCCATCCGGCGCAGCTCGTCCCAGGCCGATCCCGGGTCGTCCAGCACGACGAGCAGGTCCAGGTCCGACTCGACCGACCCCTCCCCGCTGGCCCACGACCCGAACAGCAGGACCTGACGCAGCCGCGGACCGTAGAGCGCGGCGAGGTCCTCGGCGACCGCGGCCGGCACGTCGGAGTTGGTCGGGGCCGGGTCCGGGTAGCGGGCCCGCTCGTGGGCGGCGTCGGACTCGGAGATCAGGTCGTTCGCGGCCAGCCAGTCCACGGCTCGGCGCCGCGAGCGCGCGTCGCGGAAGCGGTACCACTGGTCGCGGACCTCGGGGAACTCGAACAGCGTGTTCTTGAACCGGCGGAACGCGCCGCGCCCGTCGATCGCGCGGTCCAGCAGGGCGGCGGCCCGCCGGTCGTGCACCCCGCGGGTGAACTCGGACATGTCGCGGTAGCTGTCCCCGGACGTCGTCGAGTCGATCGGGACCCAGCCGGCCGGCTCGTCGCCACCGGTGTGTGCGGTGATCTCGCCCCGCGTCGGGTGCAGGAACCAGCGGGTGCCCGGCGTCCGGTCGTCCAGGGCGTGCGCGAGCTGCCCGAGGTCGACCCGTGCCGGATCCAGCATGGCCCGATGCTATGTCACCGGCCCGCACCGGCGGGTCCTCCGAGATGGCCTGAGCGGAGCCCAGCCCCACGACGCGGCCTGAGTGGCGATCAGCCCTTGTCGGCCGACGCGTCCGGGTGCCCGTCGGTGTGCGGACGCTGGAACGCCGAGCCGATCAGCACCAGGGCCCAGATGCCGATCGGGAACATCGGCCAGAAGAAGATCGGCTCGCCGGCGGCCAAACTGATCATGCCCCAGATACCGAGGAACAGCACCGACGTCCCGGCCCAGGAGCGCCACTGCCCGTACTGCTCGGTCCGGGCCTCGCGGCGCTCCGCGACCTCGCGTTCGCGGCGCACGCTGGGCAGGTTCCTCTCGTCCAGCACCGGCAGGTCGCCGGTCAGCCGGTCCAGGTCGGCGCGGACGACGGCGGCGTAGGACCGCCGGACCCGCTCGTCGAACTCGGTCAGGGAGAGCCGACCCTCGTCGTGGGCGACCTGCAGTCGTTCGGCGGTCGCGTCCCGGTCGGCGTCCGAGACCCGCATGTTGTCGTCACCCGGACCCTCGACCATGTCCTCGACGGTACCGGGATCGCGAGATCGACGGCATCCGTCGTTCGTCCGATGTCGGGCAGGGCGGCCGTGAGGTTCATCCGCCGGGGCGCAGGACCACCTCGGTCAGGTGCGCATCGCGGCTCGCGGTGACCGCGGTCAGCACGGCGGCGGCCACCGACTCCGGACGCAGGAACTTCGAACCGTCGTACTCGGTGCCGATGCTCGTTCCGGCTGCCCTCCTCTCGGTGCCGATGCTCGTTCCGGCTGCCCTCCACTCGTGCTCGACGACGGCGCGCTGCATCGCGGTGTCCACCCGCCCGGGGTGCACCGAGGTGACGCGGACGCCGCGCCCGGACTCCTCGGCACGCAGCGCGTCACCGAACGCGCGCAGCGCGAACTTGCTCGCCGCGTAGGAACCCCAGCCGGCCCGGGCATTCAGCCCGGAGCCGGAGTTGATCAGGACGACGTCGCTGCCGGTGTCGTGTCCGGCGGCGCGCAGCGCGGGCAACAGCAGCCGGGTGAGCTCGGCGACGGCCACCACGTTGACCTCGAACTGCTGTCGCCAGGTGTCCGCGGCGGTCTCCTCGACGGTGCCCAGCAGACCGACCCCGGCCGAGTGCACCAGCACGTCGAGCCGGTCGATGCCGTTCACAGCGCAGGCCAGCGCGTCGTGGTCGGTCAGCTCGACCGGCCAGGCCCGCGCGCTCCCGGGCCCGCCCGTCAGCTCGGACGCCACGGCGTCGAGCCGCCCGGCGTCGCGGCCGCCGAGCAGCAGGTCGTAGCGCGGTGCCAGCAGCCGTGCGACGGCGGCGCCGATGCCCTGCGAGGCACCGGTGACGAGGGCGAGGGGACGGCGGGGAGCGGTCATCCCGGCGACCTTACGTACTCCCGGAGCGGCCCCGGCGCCGGAACGCGCCGGGGACCCCGGTCGAGCCGTAGGTCAGACGCGGCGGGCCGAGTTGAACGGCATCCGGTCCATGTCGGACACCTTGACCGGGCTGCCGCTGGTGCTGGCGTGCACGACCTGGCCGTTGCCGACGTAGATGCCGACGTGGCTGACCGGCTTGTAGAAGGTCACCAGATCCCCGGGCTTGAGGGCGGACTTCGAGACGGGGCTACCGGCCGAGGCCAGCGCCTTGCTGGTCCGCGGCAGGTCGATGCCCTCCTGCTCGAAGGCCCAGTTCACCAGGCCGGAGCAGTCGAACGCGTTCGGGCCGGTGGCGCCCCAGCGGTAGGGCGAGCCGACCTTGCCGAGCGCGTTCTGTACCGCGGACGAGCGGGTGGCGGCGGCCTTCGCGGTGGCCGTGGCGGCGGCCGGCGCGGCCGGGACGGCGTGGGCCGCCGGGGCGACCGCGCGCTCGGCCGGTGCGGCGGGAGCGGGGGC
>JAKDNL010000120.1 GCA_030451825.1 Pseudonocardia sp.
GTTGGGTTTGGTATACTCCGCGCGGCCCCCCCCCCCCCGGGGGGGGGGGGGCCCCGCCGCACCCCGGGGGGGCCCGGCCAGATCCATGTGGAGGGCCGTACCCGGTCGTCGAGGCGCGGCCACCGATCGGCGTAGCCGGCGGGAGTCGTCAGCGGACTGTCGGAGCGGCGCGGCACTATGGGGAGGTGCACACTTCCCGCGCGCCGGAGCGCCCGGCTCCGTCCGGACCACCGGCCCCGTCCAGCCCGAGCCCGGCCCGGTCGACGGTCCCGCTCGGCGATTTCGGCCCCGGCGACGAGGCCAAGCGCCGTGACCTGCGCCGGATGAAGATGGTGGCGACCGGGTTCCTGGTCGGGGCCACGATCGTCTTCTTCGTCGCGAAGTACCTGGAGGACGTCCAGGGGCTGGTCTGGGCGGCCTACGTGCGGGCCTCCGCCGAGGCCGGCATGGTCGGCGCGCTGGCCGACTGGTTCGCGGTGACGGCACTGTTCCGCCATCCGCTGCGGATCCCGATCCCGCACACGGCGATCATTCCGCGGAAGAAGGACATGATCGGCGACAGCCTCGGTGACTTCGTCGGCGAGAACTTCCTGTCCGAGGCCGTCGTGCGGGACAAGCTGGAGCGGGTCGGGATCAGCTCCCGGGTCGCGGGCTGGATCGCGCAGACCGAGAACGCGGACCGGGTCACCGCCGAGCTCACCGCCGCCGCGCGGGGGATCGTGACCGTGCTGCGGGACGAGGATGTCCAGCACGTCCTGGAGACCGTGGTCGTGCGCAAGCTGCTCGAGGTGCCGGTCGGCCCGCCGCTGGGCAAGGCGTTGGAGGGCGTGCTGGCCGACGGCGCGCACAAGCGGCTGGTCGACCTCGTCTGCGACCGTGCCTACGACTGGGTCGCCGACAACCAGGAGATGGTGCTGCGCGTGGTGCACGAGCGTGCGCCGGCCTGGACGCCGCGCTTCGTCGACGAGATGGTCGCCGACAAGGTCTTCGGTGAGGTCCGCGGGTTCGCCTGGAACGTCAAGAACGACCCGGAGCACCCGCTGCGCCACGCCGTGGACCGCTACCTGGCCGAGTTCGCCACCGATCTGCAGACCGACCCGGCGACGATCGAGCGGGCCGAGCAGGTCAAGAAGCAGGTCATCGAGCATCCGGAGGTACAGCACTTCATCGGCCGCGCCTGGACCGTGGTCAAGTCGATGGTGCTCGACGCGGCGGAGGACCCGTCGAACGAGCTGCGGCTGCGGGTGCGCGACGGGCTGGTCGCGCTGGGCCGCCGGATCTCCGGCGACGAGGAGCTGCGTGGCAAGATCGACGGATGGGTCGCCGACGCGGCCGGTTACGTGGTGCGCCACTACCGCCACGAGATCACCACGCTGATCACCGAGACGGTTGCCCGCTGGGACGCCGAGGAGACCTCGAAGAAGATCGAGCTCCAGGTCGGCCGGGACCTGCAGTGGATCCGGATCAACGGCACGGTGGTCGGCGCGCTGGCCGGCCTGGTCATCTACACGGTGTCGGAGCTGATCATCTAGCCGGTGGAGGCCCTTACCCGGGCGCCATCCTCCCGTCATCGCGCGGCCATCAATGTGGCATAGGCCATGTGACCAGCGCTAGCGCCCCGCTTGCAATAGCTAGCACCTGTGGGTACGGTCGTGTTTGTCAGCGATCGGAGGTGAGAAGCGGATGACGACGAACCACCAGAAGCGAGCGGCCGGTACCGAGGACGGTGCCCCCGAGCGCGTCGGCCAGGCGGTCGAGCAGGTCGGGCACGTCGTGGAGCAGGCCGGTCAGGCCGTCGGTCAGACGATCGACGACATCGGCGGCTACATCCGGGCGCAACGCGAGTCCGCACAGGTCTCGATGCGCCAGCTCGCCCGCACCGCCGGCGTCAGCAACCCCTATCTCAGCCAGGTCGAACGCGGGCTGCGCAAGCCGTCCGCCGAGATCTTGCAGCAGATCGCCAAGGGGCTGCGGATCTCCGCCGAGGCGCTCTACGTCAAGGCCGGGATCCTGGACGAACGCCCGGCGAGCGTCGTCACCGACGCCGTGCTCGCCGACCCCACGCTGAGCGAGCGGCAGAAACGCGTGCTGCTCGACGTCTACGAGTCCTTCCGGCGGGAGAACGGCGCTGAGAGCAGTGCCGGCGCTACGAACATCGGCACCGACGCCGTCGCCCCGTCGAGCACCACCCCCTGAACCAGCCCTGCAACGGGTCTCCACAGAAAGAGGAAGTGATCATCATGGCCGTGTCCCTGCCGACCAGCACCGATGTACGCAAGGTCCGTGAGCAGCAGGCCGAGGTCGTCCGCACGCCGCTGCTGGCCGTTCTGGGTGTGGGCGACCTCGCCTACACCACCGTGAACAAGGCCGTCACCGACGCCCGGACCCGCGCCACCCAGCGCGCCGAGGAGGTCCAGACCCGCGTCTCGGAGCTCCCGAACGAGCTCGGTGAGCTGCGTACCCGTCTGAGTTCGGAGCACCTGCGCAAGCAGGTCGAGGAGCTGCGCGACCAGGCCGAGGGCGTCTACTCCGGTTTCGCCGAGCGCGGCGAGAAGGCCTGGGGCCGTCTGCGCAAGCAGTCGCAGGTCAAGCAGGCCATCAGCACCGTCGAGACGCTGACCGAGAAGGTCGACGAGTTCGTGGACGACACCCATGAGGTCGCCGAGAAGACGCTGGGCACCGTCACCCGCGAGACCCGTTCGCTCGGCGAGCGTGCCGCCCGCGGTGCGCAGGAGGTCGCCGGCCAGGCCGCCGGTGCCGTCTCCGAGGCCTCCAAGGACGCCTCGAAGGCCGTCGCCGACGCCGGTTCCGACGCCGCCTCCGTGATCGACGAGGCCGGTGACGAGGTCGCCGGCACCACCCGGAGCGCCGCCCGCAAGTCGGCGGCCCGCACCGACCCGAAGGCCACCTCGAAGGGTGTCACCACCCGCAAGCCGGCAACCCGCCGCGCCGCCACCAACGGCCGGAGCACCACCGGCAAGTGATCGTGCAGGGCCCACCCGCGAAGTGGCTCTGACGACGACACGCCCCCGGAACCCCTCGTGGTTCCGGGGGCGTTCTCGCGCGTGCGGGCGACGGCCACGCCTGGGGTGTGCGGATTGCCCGGCCGAGGGTGACCGTAGGTCCGCGTGCACGTAGGCTGGCCGGGTGGCGTTCCTCTACTACCTCGACAGCTACGTTGTGACGGGGTTGTGGATCCTGCTCATCCCGGTTGGCGGGTACGCGTTCGTGCACGCGCTGCGCCAGCGTGCCGACGCCTTCACGGCGGTCGGCAAGTTGACCAAGAACGCCTGGCTGGGTATCACCGGTGTCGCGCTGCTGCTGCTGATCTTCATCCGGAACGGCCCACTGGGATCCGGCGCCATCTTCTGGCTGGCCGCGATCGTGGCCGTGCTGGTCTACCTCGTCGACGTGAAGCCGGCCGTCGTCGGGGTGCAGCGCGGCGACCAGCGGTGGTGAGCGGCGCCCCTTCCGTGAGCTGGTCCGTCCTGGGGACGCTCGACGTCGTTCCGGCCGCCGAGCGTCCGGACCTGCTGGCCGCGCCGACGGCCGTGGCCCTGGCCGCCCTCGGAGCCGAGCGCGCCGCCCGCGTCGGGGTTGCCGAGATCGACCCGGACCTCGCGGACACCGCCGAGTTCTGCGAGGCCTACGGGTCCCCGCCGGAGTTCTCGGCGAACTGCGTCGTCGTCTCCGGCAAGCGCGCCGGCGAGGCCCGTTACGCCGCCGGCGTCGTCCTCGCGACCACCCGCGCCGACGTCAACGGCGTCGTGCGCAGGCGTCTCGACGTCCGCAAGGCCTCGTTCGCGCCGATGGACACCGCGGTCGTGCTGACCGGCATGGCCTACGGCGGTATCACCCCGCTCGGCCTGCCGGAGGGCTGGCCGCTCTGGATCGCGCCCGAGGTCGCGGCGGCCGAGGCCGTCGTCGTCGGGAGCGGTATCCGGGGGAGCAAGCTCGCCGTCCCCGGCGACATCCTCACGGCCCTCCCGCACGCCGAGACCGTCGAGAACCTCGCGAGACCGGTCGCCTGACCCCCGGACCGGCGTAGCGGATCGACCGCCATCGGAGTACGTGACGCGGTCGTCCCTGACCGTTAGAATGAGTAGCGCGGGAGATGGCACAGCCGGTCCTGCATGCCTTGGGCCCCGCTTCGGCGGGGCCTTCGTGCGTCACGGGAGCCAACACCATGAGTGCCGGACCTTATCCCGCAAGGGCTCCCACAGCGCGGCATTGACCCGTCCGGATCGAGCATCGACTTCGATGTGGGTCGCGCGCCGTCGATGAAGGTAGGCGACGAGATCGGCGGCCTGGACGAGCCTGCTCGCGGAGGACGGGGCGAAATGGATCGTGTCGGCTACGCGGGTGATGCGACGCGAGCGATACCCCCCAGGTGCTGGTGCGTTGGTACTCCCAGAGGCTTCGACGGTGTTCGTCCTGGCCGTCCACCTCGTCGGCGATCATGAGGGCCAGCTCGTCACGACGTTCCGCGAACTCGTCAACGCGTTCGATCAGATGACCGAGGACGATGCTGTGCGGCGGGTCAGGATTCGGGTGGCGCCGCCGGAGCCCCGTGACGTCGACGCCGCGGATGATGATGTCGACATCCTGCGTCGCGATGGCCTGCACCGCATCGGAGTAGACGCCGATCCGCGCGCGAAGCCTGGGGCGTAGCGGCTTCCAGTCGCCCTTGCCCCCGACGATCTCGTGACCGTGTAGTTCTGCGTCGGGGCTCAGCTCGGGGAAGGCGCGAGCCGCCGCGTTCACGACTTCGTCGAGGCTCTCCACGAGTGGAATCAACGCAGCAAGGTCGATCCGTTCGCTCTGGGCGGATTTACTTGAACACTGGAATGAGTTCAACGGTGTAAGCGTTGTGCGGGGCATGACAGAGATGCTGAAGCTTCCGGTGCTTCCGCTGACCGATTCAGTGGTGCTGCCCGGCATGGTGGTTCCGGTCCGGCTCGACGAGCCGGAGACGCAGGCGGCGGTCGACGCGGCCGGCGCCGACGCAGAGTCCGAGGGGCGCCGGGTCCTGGTGGTCCCGCGCCTCGACGGAAAGTACGCCGCGGTCGGGACGGGCGCGGTCCTCGAACTGGTCGGCCGGATGCCCAACGGGGAGAAGGCCGCGGTGGGGCGCGGCGAGCGCCGCGCCAAGATCGGGTCCGGCGTGACCGGGCCCGGCGCCGCCCTGTGGGTGGAGGCCGAGCCCACCGAGGACGGCCAGGTCACCGGCCGCACCCAGGAGCTGGCAGGAGAGTACAAGGCACTGGTCGTCTCGATCCTGCAGCAGCGGGGCGCCTGGCAGGTCATCGACTCGGTGCAGCAGACCTCCGATCCCGGCGCGCTGGCCGACCTGGCGGGCTGGGCCTCGTACCTGGACAACGACCAGAAGTCGCAGCTGCTCGCCGAGACCGACGTGACGCGTCGTCTCGAGCTGCTGCTGGAGTGGACGAAGGCGCACGTCGCCGAGCAGGAGGTCTCGGAGAAGATCGCCGGTGACGTCCGCGAGGGTATGGAGAAGCAGCAACGCGACTTCCTGCTGCGCCAGCAGCTCGCCGCGATCCGCAAGGAGCTCGGCGAGGGCGAGGGTGACGGCGAGGAGGACGACTACCGCGTCCGCGTCGAGAACGCCGACCTGCCCGACCACGTCCGCAAGGCCGCCATGACCGAGGTGGGCAAGCTGGAGCGGTCGTCGGACCAGAGCCCCGAGGGCGGCTGGATCCGGACCTGGCTGGACACGATCCTGGACATCCCGTGGAACGAGACCACCGTCGACACCGACGACCTGGTCGAGGCCCGCGCGATCCTGGACGGCGACCACGCCGGCCTGGACGACGTCAAGGAGCGGCTGATCGAGTTCCTGGCCGTCCGGTCGCGGCGCAACCGCCGCGGGCTGGACACGGTCGGCGGTCGTGGCTCCGGTGCGGTGCTGGCGCTGGTCGGCCCGCCCGGCGTCGGCAAGACGTCGCTGGGCGAGTCGGTGGCGCACGCGCTCGGCCGCAAGTTCGTCCGGGTCGCGCTCGGTGGCGTCCGCGACGAGGCCGAGATCCGCGGGCACCGGCGCACCTACGTCGGCGCGCTCCCGGGGCGGATCGTCCGCGCCATCCGCGAGGCGGGCGCGATGAACCCGGTCGTGCTGCTCGACGAGATCGACAAGGTGGGCAGCGACTTCCGCGGTGACCCGACCGCGGCGCTGCTCGAGGTGCTCGACCCGGCGCAGAACCACACGTTCCGCGACCACTACCTCGAGGTCGACCTCGACCTGTCGAACGTGCTGTTCCTGGCGACGGCGAACACCGGTGAGAACATCCCCGGGCCGCTGGCCGACCGGATGGAGGTCGTCACGCTCGACGGCTACACCGAGGCGGAGAAGATCGCCATCGCGCGTGACCACCTGCTGCCCCGGCAGATCGAGAAGGCCGGTCTGGAGACCTCCGACGTCGAGTTCTCCGAGGTCGCACTCGGCATGATCGCCGCCGAGTACACCCGCGAGGCCGGCGTGCGGCAGCTGGAGCGGGGCCTGGCGAAGGTCCTGCGCAAGGTGGCCGTGCAGCTCGACGCCGCCTCCAACTCCTCGGAGGAGTCGGGTACCGAGCGTCCGGTGCACGTCGATGCAGACGCCCTGGTCACCTACCTGGGACGGCCGAGGTTCACACCGGAGTCGGCCGAGCGCACCTCGGTGCCGGGTGTGGCGACCGGTCTGGCCGTCACCGGCGCCGGTGGCGACGTGCTGTTCATCGAGGCCACGAAGATGGACGGCGAGCCTGGGCTGACGATCACCGGTCAGCTCGGTGAGGTGATGACCGAGTCGGTCTCCATCGCGTTGAGCTACCTGCGGTCTCGCGGTCTCGCCGGTGACCTGGCGTCGAAGAAGCTGCACGTCCACGTGCCGGCGGGCGCGGTGCCGAAGGACGGCCCGAGCGCCGGCGTCACGATGACGACGGCGCTGGCGTCGCTGGCCTCCGGGCGCCCGGTCCGGTCGAGTGTGGGGATGACCGGCGAGGTCACGCTGCAGGGCAAGGTGCTGCCGATCGGTGGGGTCAAGCAGAAGCTGCTGGCCGCGCACCGGGCCGGGCTGACCGACGTGATCATCCCGAAGCGCAACGAGCCCGACCTGGACGACCTGCCCGAGTCGGTGCGCGGTGAGCTGCGGGTGCACCCGGTCGCGGACGTCGCCGACGTCCTCGACATCGCCCTCGAACCGGCGCAGGAGCACGCCACGGCCGCCTGACCCGGACCTCGCACGACACGGCTCGTCCGCCGACTCCTCTCGGCGGGCGAGCCGTTCGTGTGCTCAGTGCCGATGCTCGTTTCGCAAGCTTCTCTCGGCGCCGATGCTCGTTCCGCAAGCTTCTCTCAGTGGCCCGTGCCGGTCGTGGCCGGCCGGCGGCGGTCCAGGAGACGCTGCGTGGCCGGGCAGGCGGTGACCGCGAGCGTCGCGGCCAGGAACACGATCTGCATCAGCGTGCGGGGCACGAGCGTGTCCCACGGCGCGGTGGCCACCTCGGACAACGCCGCATGCACGTTCGCCGGGAACATCACGACCAGCAGCACGGTCAGGCAGCCGGCCGCGGTCCGGGCCGTCGGCCGCAGCAGCAGCCCCACCGCTCCGGCCAGCTCCAGCACGCCGGTGATGGTCACCAGCAGCTCCGGCGCCGGCAGGAACGGCGGCACCATGGCGACCATCTCGGCGCGCATCCCGACGAAGTGCACGATGCCGGTCAGGGTGAACATCGCGGCCAGCCCGCCACGCAGGGCCACCGGCCACGAGGCCAGCGCGGACGCCCTGGCCGCGCCCACGCCGCGCAGGGCCAGCGTGACCAGGATGAGAACGATCAACGGTTCCATCAGAACCTCCGGTACGAGGGGATATAGGCACTGACAAGATGCACGCCTGACGATGAACTTGTCAATGACTAGTTGTGCGGTAGCCTGCCCCGGTGACCACTTCTCGCGCCTACCACCACGGGGATCTGCGCCGGGCGGTGCTCGACGCGGCGGTCGCGGTGGTCGGTGAGTCCGGTCCGTCCGCGCTGAGCCTGCGTGACCTGGCCCGGAGGGCCGGGGTGTCGCACGCAGCGCCGGCGCACCACTTCGGCGACAAGACGGGCCTGCTCACCGCCCTGGCCACGGAGGGCTACACGCTGCTGGCCGACGCGCTGGAAGCGGAGCTACGCAGGTCAGGGCAGCTGATCGAGGTCGGGGTGGCGTACGTGCAGTTCGCCGTTGGGCACCGGGCTCATTTCGAGGTCATGTTCCGCCCGGAGCTCTACCGGGTCGACGACCCGGAGGTGCAGACGGCGCAGGCGCGCGCGGCCGCCGGGCTGTCCGCCGGCGTGGACGCCGTTCGGGGCCGTCGCGCCGGCGCGGACCCCGAGCTCGCCGGGGTCGCGGCCTGGTCGATCGTGCACGGGTTCGCCACTCTGTGGATCAACGGCGCGCTCCCGCCGGAGATCGGCGCGGACCCGAGCGCCGCGGCCCGCTCCGTCGCCGGTCTGCTGTTCCCGCCGCCGTAGCCGGATCGGCCGGCGTCACGATGTACGGCAGGTTGCAGCACGCGAGATGCGCCTGACGGTTCAACCGGCCCGTCCAGGAGAGCCGTGGGACGCATCTCGCGTGCGTGGGACCCGAATCGGTCGCAGGGTCGTCCGGTCGATCCCGACGGCGGTCGCGACGTCGGCCACGATCCGGTCCGTCTCGTTGCGGATCTCCCAGGCGGTGTAGCGCAGGACGCGCCATCCGGCGGCGACGAGCCGGGTGTGGCGGGCGATGTCCTGTACGACCCGATCGGGCCGAAGGTGGTCGCCGCCGTCGTACTCGACGCCGAGCCGGTGCTCCGGGTAGGCGAGGTCGAGCCAGATGGCCCGGTGGCGGACGTCGTCGAGAACGGTGTGCTGGACGGCCGGGCGCGGCAGACCGGCCAGGACCAGGAGCATCCGGAGCCGGGACTCGGGTGGTGATCCGGACTTCGCGTCGGCGTAGGCGAGCACGTCCGGGACGCCCTTGACCCCGCGTGCCCCGGCGTAGCGCGCGGCGAAGTTCAGCAGCAGGTCCGGTGCGAAGCGGCCGCGGGCGAGATTGTCGACGGCGACGACCGCCTCGACCAGCGGAAGGCGTCTGGCCAGGTCGAATGCCGTGCGCATCGAGGTCGTGACGCGGATCCCGTCGACCTCGGTGATCTCGCCGGGATGCAGCCGGTCGCGGCGGACGATCACCTCGTCCCGCGAACGCAGGGCTTCTCCGGCGACGGTCACCTCCGCCGGGTGGCTCCAGGGTCCGCAGGAGCGTCCGAGCAGCTCGGCGGCGGAGTACCCGGACAGCACACCGCGGTCGTGTGCCCACCGGTAGGCCGCGATCGACCGGAGCGTCAGGTCTGCTGGCCCGCCCGACGCGGGCGCGTAGACGTCCGGGAGCAGGCGCCGGAACGCTCGGCTGCGCAGCTTCCCCGGCGTAACCAGGCCCGCGGCGATCGCCTCCGAGCCGCGGAACACCACCGGCCATCCGGGAACGGTCACGGCGTCCAGCGTGACGGTGGCCGCGCGTCCCCGTGGCGAAACCAGGAAACGCACACGAGATGCGCTCCAGCGTTCGGCTGACGGGTGCCGAGCGACAGCCACGTGCATCTCGAGTGCGGTCGCGACCGGCCCGGTAGGCGACTGGCCGGTGCACGACCGGGTGAGGTCGGGCCGGCCGGGCGCGTGGCTAGCGGAAGACGATGGTGCGGTTGCCCTGGACCAGGACCCGGTCCTGCAGGTGCCAGCGCAGGCCGCGGGCGAGGACCAGGCGCTCGATGTCGCGGCCGCGGCGGACCATGTCGGCGGCGGTGTCGCCGTGGTCGACCCGGATGACGTCCTGCTCGATGATCGGGCCGGCGTCGAGGTCGGCGGTGGCGTAGTGGCAGGTCGCGCCGATCAGCTTCACCCCGCGGGTGTGCGCCTGGTGGTAGGGCCGCGCGCCGGCGAACGAGGGCAGGAAGCTGTGGTGGATGTTGATCGCCCGGCCGGCCCACTCCTCGCACAGGTGCGCGGGCAGGATCTGCATGAAGCGGGCCATCACGATCGCGTCCGGGGCGTCGGCGTCGACCACCTCCCGGATCCTCTCGAACGCGGTCACCTTGCCCATCTCGCGATGCGGGTCGCTCGGGGGCGGGAACGGGACGTGGTGGAACGGGACGCCGTGTGCGGTGACCAGCGGTTCCAGGCTCTCGTGGTTGCCGATCACCCGGGTGATCTGCGCCGGCAGCTCACCGGTCCAGGCCCGTCCGAGCAGGTCGTGCAGGCAGTGCTCCTCGCGGGTGGCGAGCAGGACGACGCGCTTGCGCTCCCCGGTGTCGCTGATGCGGTGGGTGCCCCCGGCGCCGAGCTCCGCCGCGACCGGCGCGAACCGTTCGCGCAGCTCCTCGACCCCGAACGGCAGCGACTCCGCGTCGATGACCTGACGGGTGCAGAACCGCTTCGCGTCGACGTCGGCGTGGTAGCCGGCCTCGGTGATCCAGGCGCCGGCCTCGGCCAGGAACCCGGAGATCCGGGCGACGATGCCGGTGCGGTCCGGGCAGCTCAGCGTGATGACGTAGCGGCGCTCCTCCGGCGGTGGCGGCACGACGTCAGCCCTGGATCTGCTCGATCGTGAAGCCGGTCTCCGCCTCGAGCAGGCGCTTGATCTGCTCGCCGACGGCCTCCTCGACCTTCGCGCCGACGATCGGCACCTTCACCGTGACCACGATGTTCACGACGAGCTCGCTGCCGCCGTCGATGTCGGCCATCCGCATGGTGGCCTTCGCGGTGGCCGGGGTGCCGGCGATCGCGACGCGACCGACGCCGTCGTAGCCGCCCTGCGCGGACGCCGACCAGGTCTCGGTCCGCTTGATGACGACGTCGCCCGGGATGAGCTTGGTGACCATCGGGGGGAGGTCGTCCTGGTCGATGCCGTGACGCAGGGTGAACTTCACGCCCTCGCCTTGGGGCTCGTACTCCAGCAGGGCAGCGCCCGGCCCACCCATCTGGACCAGCCGCTTCTCCAGGATGTCCTTGTCCACCATCGTCGTGTAGACGCGCTGCGCCGGGTGCGCGGAGGTGGAGCGGTAGTCGATCGAGCTAGGCATGGGCGGAGGTTACCGTTGTGCCCGTGAGTGCACCCGGCACGACCGAGACAAGCGGCAGCGCAACGAGCATGAGTACCGACGCCCGGCTCTGCGCGCACACCACGTTGCGCCTGGGTGGCCCGGCCACGCGTCTGGTCACCGCATCCGACTCCGACGCCGTGGTGGCCGCCGTCGCGGCGGCGGACGCGGCCGGGGATCCGGTGCTGGTGCTCGGCGGCGGGTCGAACCTGGTCGTCGCGGACGCCGGGTTCTCCGGCACCGCCGTGCTGATCGCGAGCCGCGGCGTGCGAACCGAGCCTGGGCCGGACGGGTCCGTGCTGGTCACCGCCGAGGCGGGCGAGGACTGGGACGAGGTCGTCGCGGCGACCGTCGAGCAGGGTCTGGGCGGGCTGGAATGCCTGTCCGGCATCCCGGGCCGCACCGGAGCGACGCCGGTGCAGAACGTCGGCGCGTACGGCGTCGAGATCGCCGACCTGCTCGTCGACGTCGACCTCTTCGACCGCCGCTCCGGCACCGTGCGCGACCACGTCCCGGCCGCCGAGCTGGGGCTGGGGTACCGGACGTCGGTGCTCAAGGGGCACGACGACGCGATCGTGCTCCGGGTCCGGCTCGCGCTGAGTGTGGACGGGCTCTCCGCGCCGATCCGGTACGCCGAGCTGGCCCGCACGCTGGACGTCGCGGCGGGGGATCGGGTCACCCCGGCCCTGGCCCGTGCGGCGGTGCTGGGACTGCGTCGCGGCAAGGGCATGGTGCTCGACGCCGCGGACCACGACACGTGGAGCGCCGGGTCGTTCTTCACCAACCCGATCCTGCCGGTGGCCGACGCCCCGCAGGTGGAGGGGCTGACCGCGTGGCCGGCGGGCGACGGGCTGGTCAAGCTGTCCGCGGCCGGTCTGATCCAGAACGCCGGTTTCGCCCGCGGGCACGCCGGCCCGGGCGGGCGGGTCGCCCTGTCGAGCCGGCACGTGCTGGCACTGACCCACCGCGGCGGGGGGCGCACCGCGGACCTGCTGGCGCTGGCCCGCGAGGTCCGCGACGGCGTGGCCGGGCGGTTCGGCGTGACGCTGCACCCGGAACCCGTGCTGGTCGGCTGCGCCATCTGACGCCGCCGGGCGGGTGGAGGGTCACCTCGTCCGCCGGGCGGGTGGCGGTCACGCCGCGTACGGTCGGCGACCGTGTTCCTCCGTTCGCGCAGGCAACCTCCGGCTGTCCCGACCGTCCGAGGTAGGGGGAAGTCACGAACTGTGGGGGATACTGATACATGCGACGGCTGCTGATCGTTGCAGTGGCGATCATCGGGGTGCTGGGCGTGGTCACCGCCGTGGCGACGGCCGGTGGCCGCTCCGGCCTGGACGCGGTCGCACCGACCCTGACCGGACCGGACGCGTCGGTGAGCTACGAACCCGCCGCGGGCGCGACCGGGCTGACCCCGACGGCGCCGGTGGCGGTGCGCGCGACCGGGGGCACTCTGGACCAGGTCGCCCTGACCGGCCCGGACGGTGACCGCGTCAAGGGCGCGCTGAACACCGAGCGCACCGCCTGGACGGCGTCCGAGCCGCTGGACTACGCCACCACCTACACCTGGTCCGGACGCGCGACCGGTGCCGACGGGCAGGCGGTCCCGCTGCAGGGGACGGTCGCGACCGTGACACCGGCCAAGGAGGTCCGCGGCACGCTGAACATCGGCGACGGCCGCACCGTCGGCGTCGCGGCGCCGATCGAGATCCAGTTCAACACCCACGTCGACGACCGGGCCGCCGTCGAGCGGCGGTTGAAGGTCACCACCTCGCGCGAGGTCGAGGGCGCGTGGGGTTGGTTGCCGGACGAGAACGGCGGATCCCGGGTGCACTGGCGGCCCAAGGAGTACTGGCCGGCGCACACGAAGGTCTCCGTGGACGCGCCGCTCTACGGCGTGGCCTACGGCGGAGGCGACTACGGCCGGTCCGACCTGAGTAGCTCGTTCACCATCGGGCGCAAGCAGGTCGTGAAGGCCGACACCCGTTCGTTCAGCATGGTCGTGGAGCGCGACGGCAAGCAGGTGGCGAGCTACCCGGCCAGCTACGGGCTCGGCTCCGACCCGAACCGCAACACCCGCTCCGGCATCCACGTCGTCACCGAGAAGTTCACCGACAAGCGGATGGTGAGCGCGCAATACGGCTACGACGTGATGGAGAAGTGGGCCGTGCGGATGAGCAACAACGGCGAGTTCATCCACGCCAACCCGGCCTCGTCCGGGGCGCAGGGCTCGTCGAACGTCACGCACGGCTGCGTCAACCTCTCGCTCGCCGACGCGCAGGCCTACTACGAGACCGCGATCTACGGTGACCCGGTCGAGGTCACCGGCACACCGATCCAGCTGTCCCCGCGCGACGGCGACATCTGGGACTGGACGCTGTCCTGGGACAGGTGGCAGGAGCTCTCGGCCCTCTGACCGGGCCAGGTGTACCGCCCGCCCGCACCGTGGTCGAGGCCTGCGGTTCGCCCGTCGGTGTGCCGGGTACACGCGGAGATGAGTGATCGATCCGTCAGCCCCGAGGCCCGGCAGACCGTCGACGAGCGCGCGGTCAGCCGCGCGGCGCCCCTACCCGAGGAGGCCGCGGGGGCCTCGACCACCGGCGACGCGCGGACCGGCGCCGAGGAGATCCTGCGGGAGTCCGAGGAGCGGATCGCCGGTGCCGTGTCCGCGGACGAACCGGGCGACGACGCCGAGCAGAACCGCAGGTCCGAAGAGACGATCTGAGCCCGGCGGATCCCCGGGCGCGGCACCGGGCCGACCCGTGGCCGGGCCCGCGGAACCGTCTCAGCCCTCCCGGTAGGCCCGGGCGCCCGAGGCCTGCGCGCGCGGCTTGAGCACGATCTGGTCCAGGTTGACGTGCGAGGGCCGGGTCGCGGCGAACGTGATCGTCTCCGCCACGTCGTCCGGTGTCAGCGGCGTGATGCCCTGGTAGACCTTGGCCGCGCGCTCGGAGTCGCCCTTGAAGCGGATCAGCGAGAAGTCCGTCTCGACCATGCCGGGCAGGATCTCGGTGACCCGGATCGGGCGACCCAGCAGCTCCCCGCGCAGCGTGCGGTGCAGCATCGCCTGCGCGTGCTTGGCCCCGGTGTAGCCGGCGCCGTTGTCGTAGGGCTCGAGCGCCGCGATCGAGGTGACGGTGATGATGTGCCCGTCGCCGGAGGCGTCCAGCTTCGGCAGCAGCGCCTTCGTCAGTCGCAGCGTGCCCAGCACGTTCGTCTCCCACATCCAGCGCCAGTCGTCCTCGTCGGCCTCGGCGACGGGGACCAGGCCCTTCGCGCCGCCGGCGTTGTTCACCAGGAGCCGGCATTCGGGAATCGCGCCGGTGAACGCGGCGACCGAGTCGGCGTCGGTGACGTCCAGGGCGAGCGCGGTGCCGTCGATCTCCTGTGCGATCTCCTGGCACTTCTCGACGCGGCGGGCGCCGAGCACCACGTGGAACCCGGCCGCGCCCAGTCTACGCGCGGTCGAGGCGCCGATCCCGGAGCTCGCGCCGGTGACGACGGCGGTCGGTCGGTCGTTCGGGGAAGCCATGCGCCCAGCTTAGGAGTGCCGCCGTCCCGGGCTGAGACGCCGCCGGGCCGGGGGGGGGGGGCATGTGGGGCCGGGGGGGCGGTTGGGCGGGGGG
>JAKDNL010000121.1 GCA_030451825.1 Pseudonocardia sp.
GCGCTGGCCGAGACCGAACGGGGGTCGGCAGCCGGCGGAGCCGGCGGGGTGGGGTAAACCCGGCGCAACGAGTGTGGCGTTCGTCGCGTCGATCGCTACGAACGTCACGCTCGTTCGCCGGGGGTGAGGGCGGGAGGGTGACGGGTCAGGTGATGGTCAGGCCGCCGTCGACGGGGACGGTCTGTCCGGTCAGGTAGCCGCCGGCGTCGGAGGCCATGAACACCACGGCCGCGGCGAGCTCCTCCGGGTCGCCGATGCGGCCCATCGGGATGCGCTTGCTCATCCGGTCGAGGTAGCCCTCCTGGTACTGGTCGGTCATCTCGGAGGCGAAGAAGCCCGGGGCGATCGCGTTCACCCGGATGCCCTTGCGGGTGCCCCACTGCTGGGCCAGGTCGCGGGTCAGGCCGATCAGTCCGGCCTTGCTGGCGGAGTAGGCGGCCTGCGGCAGCTCGGCCGTGGTCAGGCCGATCACGCTGGAGATGTTCACGACGCTCGAGCCGGGCGCCATGACCTTGCCGCAGGCCTGGGCCATCCAGTAACAGCCGTTCAGGTTCACGTCGATGACCTGCGTGAACTGTTCGACGGTCTCGCGCGTCGCGGGGACGGCGGTGCCGATGCCGGCGTTGTTGACCAGCACGTCGACCCGTCCGAAGTCTTCCATCGCGGCGTCGACGATCCCCTGGCAGTCGGGTTGGCTGGCCACGTCGGTCGGCACGGCCAGGGCACGGCGGCCCAGGCCTTCCACCATGGCGACGGTCTCGGAGAGCCTGTCCGCGCGCCGGGCACCGAGCACGAGGTCCGCGCCGGCCTCGGCCAGCCCGCGGGCGAACGCGACCCCGAGCCCGGACGAGGCGCCGGTGACGACGGCGACCTTGCCGTCGAGGCGGAAACGATCCATCACGGTCATGGCGGGCACCTTATGCGGCATCGACCCGCGTCGGCGGCGGCCGGTGTCAGGAGAGGCCGCGCCGCTTGCGGGCGACGACGGCCCGGTAGTGCAGCGGGGCGCGGGTGGTGGCCAGGCGGTGCTGGTAGGTCACCGCGCCGAGCTCCTCCAGCTCCCCGGAGGCCATCAGCGACTTGACCAGGCCGGAGAAGCCGCTGGTGTCGGTGTCGGAGAGGAAGTCGGCGCGCAGCGTGAACGCCAGCCAGCCGTCGTCGCGGACCATGTCGAACGCGGCACGGAACGCCTCCGGCGGGATGTCTCCGAAGCCGAGAGCCGCGACACACGCCAGCGCGTCGAACCCGCCGCCGGACATCTCGTCCGCGACGCCCTCGTCGAGCGCCGTGAGATCCACCACGCGGTAGTCGTCGTAGACCTCGGGGCGGTCACGCAGCGCGGCATCCTTGGCCTCGCCGATGATGTCGACACCCACGACCTTGGTGATGCCGCGCGAGCGCAGCTCCTCGGCGACGATGCCGTTGCCGGCGCCGACGTCGAGCACCCGCAGGGCCGACGGGTCGACGTTCTCCGCCGCCAGCTTCTCGGCGAGCAGATCGCACACCACCGGCGGCGACTGGCACTGCAGGACCTCGTAGAACAGCCGCTCGTAGAGGCCGGGCACCTGGTAGATGTCGGAGTAGTCGTGAAAGCGCAGCTCACGCCAGCCGGAGCCGTCGTCGACGACGCACCACTCGACGTCCTGCTCGTAGCTCTGGGTGGCGTCGGGCAGGGCGAGCCGGAACGCGGGGGCGGATCGTGCATCGGCCATGAGGGGACCTTCCTGGTCGAAGACGGGCGGCAGCAGCCGGCTGAGCGGACGTGCCCGGCGGGGTCACAGCCGGCAGGTCCGAGAACACGAACGACACTTACAGTAGTCGAGTCGGCGCGCCGGTGCGGGTGAGTAATCACGCTCCCTGCGCTGCGCAGAGCCCTTGCGGGGATGACACGATCACCCCCAGAGCCCGCGTCCGCGTGCGTCGGGCACCGATGGAGCATTGCCGAAATACCGAGGAGAAGCACGCAATGACGCAGTCGCAGACCCGTACCGCGATCGTGACCGGCTCGGCCCGGGGGATCGGCGCGGCGACGGCCATCCGCCTCGCCGCCGACGGTTTCGCGGTGGGGGTGGTGGACCTCGAGGAGTCCGCCACCAAGACCACGGTCGAGACGATCGAGGCCGCCGGCGGCTCGGCACTGGGCGTGGGCGCGGACGTGTCCGACGCGGCTGCCGTGCAGAACGCCGTCGACACCGTCGCCGAGAAGCTCGGCCCGCCGACCGTGTTGATCAACAACGCCGGCATCACGAAGGACGCGATGCTGTTCAAGATGACCGAGAACGACTGGGACGCCGTGATGGGCGTGCACCTGCGCGGCTCGTTCCTGATGGCCAAGGCCGTGCAGAAGCACATGGTCGACGCCGGGTGGGGCCGGGTGGTCAACCTGTCCTCGACCTCGGCCCTGGGCAACCGTGGGCAGGCGAACTACTCCACCGCGAAGGCCGGCCTGCAGGGCTTCACCAAGACCCTGGCCATCGAGCTGGGCAAGTTCGGCGTCACCGCCAACTGCATCGCCCCCGGCTTCATCGCGAGCGAGATGACCAAGGCGACCGCCGAGCGCCTGGGCGTGGACTGGGAGGAGTTCAAGGCCACACGCGCCAAGGAGATCCCGGTGCAGCGTGCCGGCTCCCCGGAGGACATCGCGAACATGGTGTCGTTCTTCGCGAACGACGCCTCGGGCTTCGTCTCCGGCCAGGTCATCTACGTGGCCGGCGGGCCGAAGGCCTGAGTCGACCCTGAGATGACGACCCTGCGATGACGACCCTGCGATGACAACACTGCGGGCGCCCTTACTGCTGCCCCCGCCCAGCGGGCCGGACCGGTTGTTCCGGGTCGGCCCGCTGCGGGTCGAGAACGGCCCGGGCTCGGACGGCGCCGGTGGCCATACCGTGGTCGCGGCGACCATGCGGTCCGGTCCGTGGTGTCACGGCCCGGACGGCCGTCCCGGCGTCGGGTCGCTCTGCGTGCTGCTCGACGCCGTGCTGGGCCAGGCGACGATCGTCGGGCGACCGGACGGGCACTGGCCGGTCACCACGGAGATGACCGTGGACCTGTGCGGGCCGATCCCGGACGAAGGTGGCGACATCACCGTGCGCGCCTGGGTGGTCGAGGCCGGGGACCGCAGCGTGCTGGCCCGCGGCGACGTCCTGGGCCCGCGCGGTGAGCTGATCGGCGTGGGCACCGAGTGGGGCCGCTTCCTGCCCGAGGTGCCCGACCTCGACTACGCCGTCGATCCGGACGCGCATGTCGATCCGCCGGACGGGGACGCGGCGGCGGTGCTGGGGGCCGTCTTCCCCGGTCACGCCGCGCCCCCGGGCGGAGTGGCGGAGGAGCGTCCGACGCTGGTGCTGCCCGGCTCGTCCGCGCTGGCCAACGAGCGCGACACCATGCACGGCGGCATCCTCGCCGCGGTCAGCGAGCTGGCCGCCGTCGCGGTGCTGCCGGGGACCCCGGAGCGACCGCTGGTGACCGGCTCGCTGCACGTCAGCTATCTGCGTCCGGCCGGTCTGGACGCCCCGACGACGGTCGGAACCGACACCGTGCACGCCGGGCGCTCGTTCGGGGTGGTGCGAACCGACGTCCGCAACACCGCCGGCAAGCTCGCCGCCGCCGCGACCGTCACCCGCCGCGCCCTGGACTGACGGCGCTGACGCGCTCGTGCGCGGTTATCGCTGCTCCAGCAGCGATAACAGCGCACAGCCGGTCACGTGCTCGACGGGACCTCGACGATCGCCCAGCCGGGGATGTCGGCCTGGTCCGGGACCGGCACCGGGTCCCCGCTGAGGTTGACCATCAGCACGTTGCCGTCCGCGTCGCGGAACGCGGAGAGCGGGCTGCCCTGGGCGCGACCGAACTCGACGTTGCCCTCCTGCAGTCGCGGCACCAGCCACTTCCAGGCCTCGGTCAGCGGGGTCGGCTGCCCGCCGTCGGACTCGGTCGCGGGAGTCCACAGCGACGAGTAGTCGAGGTCGGAGCTGCCCTCGGGCCCCCACAACAGCGCTCCGCCCGCGCCGGAGCGGGCCATCGCCGAGATCGCGGCGAGCGTGCTGACAGCGCTGGCCTGGCTGTCGTATCCGGCCTCCGCGCCGGCCGGGACGTTCGCGTAGAACTCGGCCCACCAGATCGGCAGGTCGCTCCGCTGCTTGATCCAGTCGTTGACGACCGCGAACTTCTGCGCCCCGACGTCGACCGGGCTGATCGCGTCCTGCACGCCCTTGTTGGTGGTGGAGCCGTCGACGGTGATGAAGTCCGCGCCGACGTTGTTCTTGAGCCAGTAGTCCAGGGCGTCGAGCGGGCGCTCGTCGAGCGCGCCCCAGACACCCGTGACGTCCGAGGCGTCCGAGGAGCCGGGCGGGACGCTGTTGGTCACCACGTACGGGCCGCCGACCTTGATGTCCGGCCGGGCGGCCTTCACCGCCTTGTACACCTCGTTGTAGAACGTGGTGTACCCCTCGTAGTCCCACCGGTTCTCGTCTTGGTTGTAGAAGCCCTTGAACTCGTTCCACACCATGACCCGGTCGACCTGCGGGTAGCGCTTGACGGCCTCGGCGGCGAGCTCGGCATAGTCGCCGTAGTGCTCCGGGTCCGGCGCCTTCTCCAGCTTCGACCAGTCGGTGTCGCCGGGCTCCCCGCCCTTCATCCAGTCCGGGGCGCAGCAGAGCGTCATCATCGGCTTGCCGTCGGTCTCCTTGGTCAGCTCCATCCGCCGGTCCAGCGACGACCAGTCGTACTCGCCCGGCGACGGCTCCGGGTTGAGCGTGCCGAAGCCCATCAGGTGATGGTTCTGGTACTCCTCGCCGGACCCGGTCAAGATCTGCTTGCCGCGCTCGCGCGCCTCGGTCGGCTCGGTGGCGTCGAGGCTGTTCTGGGTGTGGGTGACGCCGATCTCGGTGGGTCGCGGCTGGGTTCTCCAGGTCCAGCCCTGCGACAGGTCCACGGCGCGCGCCGAGGCCTGCTCGGCCGATGTCGGCTGCGACGAGGATCCCGACGAGCAGGACACCAGCGCCAGCAACGCCACCAGCAGTGCCGCGAGCGCGGGTACCCGCCTCGACGGGGACGAGGTCGGGCGGGGACGGGGTGACGCTCGCACGGGTGGTGACCTCACGATTCTGAGCGGATCGGTGCCTGTCCGGCCGGCTTCCGCGGGGGTGGCCGACCGGGTGACAGCAACAGTGGCACCAGCCCCCTGTGATCGTGCTGAGAGACCGTCGCCGCTCCTGTCAAGAGGCGTTCGGAGCAGGGTAGAGGTTCGGATCGAACGCCGAACGCCCGGATCCGTCGACCCGGAGGAGTCGCCTGTCGCGCAGCACGTACACCGCGTCCATCCGGCGCAGGCACGCCGGATCGTGTGTGATCAGCAGTACCGAGCGGCCCGCCGCCGCGTGCAGGAGATCGTCCAGGACGGCGTCGCGCGTGTCCGGGTCCAGGTGTGCGGTGGGCTCGTCGAGGACCAGCAGCGCCGGATCGGTGAGCAGGGCCCGGGCCAGCGCGAGACGCCGGCGCATCCCGCCGGACAGCCGTGTCCCGTGCGCGCCGACCTCGTGGTCGAGTTCCAGGCCGGTGAGCCCG
Source organism: Pseudonocardia sp. (assembly GCA_030451825.1). Lineage (GTDB taxonomy): Bacteria > Actinomycetota > Actinomycetes > Mycobacteriales > Pseudonocardiaceae > Pseudonocardia. The sequence goes on from JAKDNL010000121.1 coordinate 5,569, forward strand.
ACCCGGTCCAGCACCGCGCGCAGCTCGGGGTCTCCTGCGTCCGGGCGAGCGAGGCGGACGTTCTCCCGGACCGTCGAGTCGAACACGTGCGGGTCCTGGGGCACCCCGCTGACCGCCGCCCGCACCGCGTACGGCGGCCGGGCCAGCAGGTCGGCCCAGCCGAGGGAGCCCGAGCCGAGGGAGACCGAGCCGAGGGAGACCGAGCCGGACTCCGGGTCGAGGAACCGGAACAGCACCGAGGCCAGGGTGGACTTGCCCGACCCACTGGCGCCGACGAGTGCCACGTGCGCGCCGGCCGGGACGTCGAGATCGAGCCCGTCCAGCACGAGCGGGTTCTCGGCGACCTCCGTGGCCGGCCTGTCGTCGTCGAGCAGGTGGTCCGGCCGGTGCCGGACCCGGAGGCCGCGGATCCGCAGGTCGCCGCGGGACGGGATCGGCTCGTCGTGCTCGGCGACGTCGCGAACCGACGGATCGACGGCGAGGACACCACCGAGGCGGGCCAGACCCGATCGCACCGTGCCCAGCCGGGCCGCCGCGCCCGGCAGCGGCGCGACCACCTCGAACGAGGCCAGTGCGGTCAGCACCAACACCGCCAGCGGGATCGGCCCCAGCGTGCCGCCGGCCACGGCGCTCACGCCCAGCAGCAGCGACCCGGCCAGCGTCAGTCCCGCGACCAGGGAGAACGCGCCCGCGCCGAGGCCGAGCAACCGGGCGTCGCGGCGGGCTGTGGCGGTGAGCACGTCGTCCGCGCGACGGACGGCGTCCGCGGCGCGGTCCATCGCCCCGTAGGCGACCAGGTCCGGGGCGCCGTGCAGCACGTCGACCAGCGCGGTGGAGAGCTCGGAGCGGGCACGGGCGGTGCGTTCCGCGGGACGGCGACCGGCCGCGGCGGCGAGCGCCGGGACCGCGAGCCCGGCCAGCAGCAGCCCGGCGGCGAGCAGCACGCCGCCGGGAAGCAGCAGCGCGCCGGACAGCAGCACCGCCCCGGATCCGGCCAGCGCCGCGGCGACGGGTGGCGCCAGGCCGCGGACGACGAGGTCCTGCACCGAGTCGGTGTCGCTGACCAGGCGGCTGACCAGGTCACCGGAGCGGAACCGGCGGACCGGTTCGGTCGCGGCGAGGCGGGCGTAGACGCGGTCGCGGGCGTCGGCCAGTGCGCGCAGGGCGGCGTCGTGGGTGACCAGCCGCTCGGCGTAACGGGCCACCCCGCGCCCGACGCCGAGCGCCCGGGTGAGCACGACGGCCACGCTCAGCGCGGTGAGCGGGGGGTGGGTGGCCGCGGTCGCGATCAGCCACGCGGCGAGGCTGAGCAGTCCGGCGCCGCACGCGGTGGCGAGGGCACCGAACAGGGCCCCGGCCAGGATCTGCCGGGCCCGCGGCCGCAGCACGGCGCCGACGAGCGCCCGCTCCGGGCGCGCGGCGGTATCGCCGATCGTGCGGGCCCCCGGCGATGTCGTCCGGTCCGGAGGAGTCGCCGGCTCCGGCCGTGCTGAGGTGGGTGCTCCCCGCGCCGGGTCGCCGCTCATCGGGACGCCCCGGCCGGGGCGTGTGCGTGGGGGTGCGCGTCGACGACGCCGTCGCGGACCGTGACGACGCGGTCGACCAGATCCGTCCAGCCCTCGTCGTGCGCGACGACGAGGGCGGTGCGCCCGCGGAGCAGCCGCGCCGCGGCCGTGCGGACGGCGGCGGCCGAGTCCGGGTCCAGGTGCGCGGTCGGCTCGTCGAGCAGGACGAGCGGGGCATCGCGCAGGAACGCCCGCGCGAGCGCGACCCGCTGGCGTTCCCCCGACGAGAGCCGGGCGCCGTTCTCGCCCAGCGCGGTGTCGTAGCCACCGGGGAGCCGGGCCACGACCTCGTCCAGCCCGGCCTGTTCGGCGGCCCGGCGGACGGCCTCGATCGGGGCGTCCGGCTCCCCGAGACGGACGTTGTCGGCGACCGACCCGGCGAACAGGTGCGGGCGCTGCGGCACCCAGGCCAGCGTGCGGCGCCACTCCTCCGGGTCGAGATCGCGGAGGTTGACGCCGTCGGCGCGGACGGTGCCGGACCCGGCGTCGACGAAGCGCAGCAGCACCGCGAGCAACGTGCTCTTGCCGGCCCCGCTCGGCCCCCGGACCAGCACCGACTCCCCGCCCGCCACCGTGAACGACGCGTCCCGCACCGCGAGGGTCGCCGCACCCGGATACCGCACGGCCAGCCGATCGAACGTGAGCGCGGTCGCGACTTCGGGCGATCGAGCGTCACGTTCTGCTTGATCGGGCCGCCGTTTCGTGACGCTCGAGGGCGTCGAGTGCTCCGGTGTCGACGTGCCGGAGCCGCCCGGGCCGTCGATCACGGCGAAGACGTGCTTGGCGGCGGCGACGCCCTCCATGCTCGCGTGGAAACGTGCGCCGACCTCGCGCAGCGGGAGGTAGGCCTCGGGGGCGAGGATCAGCACGAGCAGCGCCGTCTCCAGGTCCAGATTGCCGTAGAGCAGGCGCAACCCCACCTCGACCGCGACCAGCGCGACGGCCAGGGTCGCGAGCACCTCCAGCACGAACGCGGACAGGAACGCCACCCGCAGCGTGCCCATGGTGGCCTGCCGGTGCTCGTCGGTGGTCTCCCGGACCTTGCCCGCGACGGCCTGCGCCCGGCGGAACAGGGCCAGTGTGGGCAGTCCCTGCACGACGTCGAGGAAGTGCCCGCCGAGCCGCGAGAGAAGCTGCCACTGACGGTCGGTCCGGGCGCGGGTGTGCATCCCGACGAGTGCCATGAAGATCGGGATCAACGGCAGGGTCAGCCCGATGACCAGGGCCGACACCCAGTCCGCGTCGGCTATCACGATCAGTACCGCGACCGGTACGAGTACGGCCAGGACGAGCTGCGGCAGGTAGCGGGCGAAGTAGTCGTCGAGGGCGTCGAGGCCGCGGGTGGCCAGGGTGACGAGCTCGCCGGCGTTGCGCCCGGCCGGGTCCGGTGGGCCGGTGGTGAGGTGGCGGACGAGCTCGCGCCGTAGTTGGGACTTGGCTCGGGCGGCACTGCGGAGCGCGGCGGTCTCTGCTCCGTAGGCCAGTACCGCCCGGGCCAAGGCCACCCCGGCGACGAGCGCGACCAGCGTCCCCAGGGTGGTCAGGTCCGCACCGTCGGTCGCGCCCGAGACGGTGCGGGCGACCAGCCATGCCTGCGCCAGGATCAGGCCGGTCAGTGCGACGCCACACGCGGTGGCGACGACGAGATGGCTGCGCACGGCGCTCGCGGTCCGCAACAGCCGCGGGTCGACCGGCGGTCCGCCGGCCGGGGCGGGTCCGGCACTCGCTGCGGGCCCGGCCCCTGGTGAGGGTCCGGCGGTCGCCGATGCGGGTCCGGTCGTCCCGCCGGGCCGTTCCTGGGTGAGAGTGACGTCAGGGTCGTCTTCGCCGCTGTTGACGACCCTGGTGTCACTCTCACCTGCCGAATCCGGGTGGTGTCGGGCCGCCCCGGGTGTCCTGCTCACGGGAGGTTCACCGGGGAGTCCGGGGAACTCGGGGCATCGGGAGCATCCGACGGCTCGATCCGCTCGCCGACCAGGCGCTGGCGGAAGATCCAGTAGCTCCACGACTGGTAGCCGATCACCAGGGGCAGGAACACCACGGCCACCCAGCTCATCACGCCGAGTGTGTACGGCGCCGAGGCGGCGTTGCGGATGTCCAGGGTCAGAGCCGGGTCGGTCGTCGAGACCAGGAGCTGCGGGAACAACGATCCGAAGATCACGACGGACAGGCCCGCGACCGCGGTGGCGGTGGCGGTGAACGCCCAGCCCTCCCGGCCCCGGTACACCGCGGCCGCGGCGAGGGCGAGCGAGGCCACCGACGCGAGCGCCACCCAGACCGTCCAGGTGGACTCCCGCAGGAACAGCGTCGCGCCCAGGAACCCGGCGAGGAGCAGCAGGACCGGGAGCGACATCCGCACAGCCAGCGCCCGGGCCCGGTGCCGCACCGGGCCGTCGGTCTTCAGGGACAGGAACACCGCGCCGTGCAGCACGAACAGCGCAACCATGAGGACGCCGCCGAGCACCGCGTAGCCGTCGAACAGGTCGGTGAACCCGGCGTCGACGATGCCCGACCCCGTGGATCCCAGCGTCCCCGGCACCATCGGCAGGCCGCGGACCAGGTTCGCGAGCACCAGTCCCCACACGAACGCCGGGAGGAACGACCCGACGGTGATGCAGGCGTCCCAGCGGGCCCGCCACCGCGCGTCCTCGGCCTTCTCCCGGTACTCCAGCGCCACCCCGCGCAGGATCAGCCCGAGCAGGACGGCCAGGACCGGCAGGTAGAAGCCGGAGAACATCGCGGCGTACCAGGCCGGGAACGCCGCGAACATGGAGCCGACGGCGGCGATCAACCACACCTCGTTGCCGTCCCAGACGGGCCCGATCGCACCGAGCAGCACCTTGCGGTCGTCCTCGCGACGGCCCAGGACGCGCACCAGCATCCCGACCCCGAAGTCGAAGCCCTCCAGGACGAGGTAGCCGGTCCAGAGCACGGCCACGGCCACGAACCACACGACGGGAAGATCCATGATCGCCGCTCCTAGTAGGTGAAGGTGGGGCCGCGCTCGTCCCGCGACCGGTCGGGGACGCCGGCGACGGTGCCGTCGCCCGGGTCGGGACGGTTCGGGGCAGGGCCGTTCGGGTCAGGGCTGGCGGGGTCAGGACCGTCGGGCGGCCCGTCCAGGTAGGGCATCACGTACCCGGGCCCGGCCGTGACGTAGCGCACCAGCAACCGGAACTCGACGACCGCGAGCACCCCGTAGAGCGCGGTGAACATGCCCAGCGAGAGCGCGACCTCGGTCAGGCTGACGCCGGGGGAGACGCTCGCCGCCGTCAGGAGCTCGCCGTGCACGGTCCACGGCTGGCGTCCCATCTCGGTGAGCACCCAGCCGAAGATGTTCCCGATCAGCGCGGCCGGTAGCGCGGCGATCGCGATCGGGTACATCCAGCGATGGTCGGGCAGGCGCCCGCGCCGGGTCAGCCACAGACCCAGCACCGACACCGCGACGCCCGACATGCCCAGGCCCATCATCAGCCGGAACGACCAGTACAGGACGGCGATGTTGGGCCGGTAGTCGCCGGGTCCGTACATCTGCTCGTACTGGGCCTGCACGTTGTTGATGCCCTGCACGGTGCCGCCGAAGTCGCCGGTGGCCAGGAAGCTGAGCACGGCGGGGATCTGCACGTTGATGTGGTTGCGGCTGCCCTGGATGTCGCCGACGGCGAACAGCGAGAACCCGGCGGGCGTCTCGGTCTCCCAGAGCGCCTCCGCGCCGGCCAACTTCATCGGCTCGTAGGTGGCGGCGAGCTTGGCCTGGTGGTCGCCCGAGAACGCGACGAGCGCCCCGGCCAGCGCGGTGACCAGGAACCCCGCGCGCAGCGTGCGCCGGAACATGCTGTGCTCATGCTCGTTCCGCGGCCGCTCCTCTCGGGGCTCGGACTCGTGCGGTGCAACGTCCCCGCTCCGGGGCCACCGCGAGCGCATCAGCTTGTAGGCGCTGACCGCGACCACGAACAGCCCGGCGATCACGAACGCGGCCGAGACCACGTGCATGTAGGTCGACCACGCCTGAACGTTGCCCAGCACCGCCCCGATGTCGCTGAGCCGGGCCCGGCCGGTCGCCGGGTCGGTCTCGAATCCGACCGGGTTCCGCATCCAGGCGTTCGCGGCGAGGATGAAGTAGGCCGACAGGTTCGACCCGATCGCGGCCGCCCAGATGCAGGCCAGGTGCACGCGCTTGCCGAGCCGGTCCCAGCCGAAGATCCAGAGCCCGATGAATGTCGACTCCAGGAAGAACGCGACCAGCGCCTCCATCGCGAGCGGGGCGCCGAACACGTCACCGACGAACGTCGAGTAGGCACTCCAGTTCATCCCGAACTGGAACTCCTGGACGATGCCGGTGACCACGCCCATCGCGAAGTTGATCAGGAAGAGCTTCCCGAAGAACTTCGTGGCGCGCAGGTAGTCCTCGCGGCCGGTGCGGACCCACGCCGTCTGCAGAGCGGCCACGATGACCGACAGTCCGATCGTGAGCGGCACGAACAGGAAGTGGTAGATCGTCGTGATGCCGAACTGCCATCGCGCGAGATCGAGCGGGTCCATCTCGGGTGCCCCCTGTGGTGGTACTCGGCGAACTTCTACTGCCTGTAGTAGTTCTACACTACGTAGAAGTACGTGGCGACATGCCGCACGACACGTCGAGCAGGATAGGGCGAACGGGCTGCTCAGGACATCCCGAAGGCGCCGTGCTCGCGCAGCACGTCGAGGACCTCGGGCAGGTCGCGGAACGCGTTCTCGACGTCGGCCGGGGTGGCCACCCGGTGGGCGTTGGCGGCGAGGTAGGCGCGCATCGCGGCGTCGAACCGCTCCGCGCCGACGCGCGCGCGGCCGGCGAGCAGTGCGGCGGCACCCTGGTCGTAGACGGCGTCGGTCAGGGCCCGGAACCCGCCGTTCGCGTCCCAGTACGACATCGGCGCGCCGATCGGGCCGGCGACGTCGCCGGGGCCGAAGTCGCGGATCCGGTACCGGTCCTGCTGACCGGCGGCGATCGCCTGGGCCCAGGTCGCGAACGACTCGTCGAGCCACGGGTCGCGGGCCTGGTTGTTGCCGACCAGCGAGTAGAACCACATGTGGGCGAGCTCGTGGGCGACCAGCGACGGGCGGGCGCGGTCGGTGACGTCGCCGAACTGCAGTGCGGTCGGGAACTCCACGCCGTCGCTCTGGGTGGGCACGATCGTGAGCCACAGGTCCGGGTACGGGTAGGGCCCGAGCAGGTCCTCGAGGCGGGCGAGCTGCGTGCCGACCTCGTCGGCCCACTCCGGGGCGGACGCCGTCGCCCCGGTCCGCGGGACGGCGACGTGCACCCGGGTGGCGCCGGCGCTCGCCCCGGTGATCGCGTAGTTCCCGGCGGCCACCGCGACGTCGCGGATCGCGTCCGCGGTGAACAGGTGTGTGGTGCGCCCGGGGCCCGCGCTGCTGGTGCCGGCGGCGGTCCCGGTGCCGACGACCGTCTGGCCCGTCGCGGCGGTCACCTCCATCGCGTTCAGGGAGAAGTCCTCGCTGGTCACGGTCTCGCCGGGGATTCGGACGGCGGGGTCGCGGGCCCAACCCTGACCGCGCACCCAGGCCAGCAACGGCAGCGCGGAGCCGAGCCAGGCCGTCCGGGCTGCGGGGGAGTACCCGATCCGTTCTCCGGAGTCGGCGCCGAGAACGACCTGGAAACCGACCTCGGCGCGCACCGGCGTGCCGGCCGGGACGCAGGACGGCAACGGCAGTTCGACGAGCGTCCCGGGAGCGCCCGCGGGCGCTCCGGCCTGCTCGGTCCGCGGGGTGACCGGCACGCCGTCGACGGCGGCGCGGGTGATCCGCGACGACGTCCCGTCTGCGACGGTGCTGGGCCGGTTCGCCCAGTTCCGGAACACGACCTCGCAGATCCGACGGTCCGGGGTGAACAGGACGGACTCGGTCCCGGTCGCCGAGGACAGGTCCGGCGCGAGGTCCAGCGACGCGTCGACGACCGGGCGTTGCGGCCACGGCTGCGCCCGCACGAGAGGAGCGTCAGCGGAACGAGCATCGGCGCCACCGCCACCGCCACCGGCACCGCAACCGGCCAGGACGGCCACCAGGACCAGGATCCCGACCAGGGCACGCTGCCGCACACCGAAGTCGAGCACGTTCCGGACGCTAATGGCGGGCGTCACCGGCGGCGACCGGCGCGCGGGAAGCCTCGGCGGTCTCCACCCGATCGCGTCCCCGTCGCCGGTCGTGCGGTCCCTCCGGGTCCGGTGGTGCGCGCCGGGCACGGTCCCGGGCCGCGTGCGCGAGCATCGACATCGCGCCCTCCAGCGGACCGCGCCCGACCGCCCGCCTCCACGCCACCCCGATCAGCATCGCGGCGGCGACCTGCCACAGGTAGCCCTGCACCGGGTCGAAGTCGTCCAGCGGGGAGTTCATGAACAGGATCGAGACCGTGTAGAGCGTCAGCGTCATCGAGCCGGCCGCGGCGACCGGTCGCAGGACGTACCCGATCAGCCGGCCGGGGACGTGGGACAGGAGCAGGGCCAGGCCCAGCACCCCGAGCGCCGAGCCGATCGTCTGGACCAGGTCCAGCGGGGTCCCGGAGTGCGGGGCGACGGTGGCCATCCACCACCAGGTGGTGGTCGGGGTGACACCGCCCGGTGAGACGTTGACGAAGTCGACGATCGTCGGCGCGGTCTCGAGCCGGTCCGGCGGGGTGACAGCGGCGATCCGTGCGTACCCGCCCAGCGGGCCGAGCAGCCACCAGGACACCGCGGTCGCGGCCAGCGCCGCCGCCGCGCCGCCGGCGAACAGGGCGATCCCCGTGCGCAGCGACGAGAGCCGCAGGCGCCCGACCGCGATCCCGACGCAGAGGTAGGTGACCCAGGTCAGCGCCGGGTAGGCGCCGGTGAACGTCAGCTCGCTGAGCAGCCCGAGCGGGTCGGTGACGATGTCGACCAGGTGCGGGTTGTCCAGCGTCGGGACCGGCAGAGCAGGCCGGATCAGCGCCGATAGCACCGGCAGCCCGCCCGCGAGGACCACGGCGAGCCCGGCGAGTGCGCCCGTCGGGAGCAGGACCAGCGGTATCGCGAGCAGGAACATGACCGCGTAGTAAGGAAGGATCACCGCCGCGATCTCCGGATCGGTCCAGCCCAGGGCCAGGCCGATCACCAGCAGCGCGCCGGCGCGGGTGGCCAGGGTCGCGGCGGCGGCCTTCGCCTCGACGCCGGGGCGGACCCGTCGCCGGTGGGTCATGAACGTGAACGCGACGCCTGCGAGCAGCGCGAACAGTGCGGCCGACCGGCCGCCGAAGACGAGGTAGTTGGTGGCCGGGGCGCCGTCCTCGTAGCCCTCGATGAGCGCGTGCACGGCGATGATGCCGAACAGCGCGACGCCGCGGGCGACGTCCACGCCGGCCAGGCGGGAGGCCGGCGCGGCGCTGCGGACCGGGGTGCCGGGGCCGGGGGTGGCCGCGGCACCCACCGGGTTCGGGGCCGGCCGCATCTCGGATCGTGGTGCCGGCACGGCACCCGGAGCCCGGTCGACGGCGGTGGGCCGGCCGGCGGCCGAGCCAGGGGCCGAGTCAGGCGCAGGGCTCGAACCCGGGGCAGAGCTCGAACCCGGGGCAGAGCTCGAACCCGGGGCAGAG
>JAKDNL010000722.1 GCA_030451825.1 Pseudonocardia sp.
ACGAGCAGGCGCGTCCGGGGTACTCGATCAAGCAGCTGCTCGAGGACGGCCGGCTCGCCGGGGTTCCGTTCTCGATCGCCGGGGGTGTGAAGGCGGACACGATCAGCTCGGTGCGCGACGCCGGTGCTGTGGTTGCGGTGGCGGGCGGGGCGATCTACGGCGCCCCCGACCCCGGTGCCGCCGCGGCCGAGCTCAAGAAGCGCGCCACCAGCTGATCCGTCCACCCGCCCGGCGAGACTAAGGACTGCCCGTTCATGGCACCACACCAATCCGCTGACGAGGTCGTTCGCTTGACCACCCGGCGAGTCCCCGAGGACTGGTCCGATGTGGACCGGCGCGCGGTCGACACCGCCCGCGTGCTGGCCGCGGACGCGGTCGAGCAGTGCGGGAGCGGACACCCCGGCACGGCCATGAGCCTCGCGCCGGTCGCCTACGCGCTGTTCCAGCGCGTCATGCGGCACGATCCCGGCGACGCGCGGTGGCTCGGGCGGGACCGGTTCGTGTTGTCCGCCGGGCATTCCAGCCTCACTCTCTACATCCAGCTGTTCCTCTCCGGCTACGGCCTGGAACTCGACGACCTGAAATCCCTGCGCACGTGGGGCTCGCTGACGCCGGGCCACCCCGAGTACGGGCACACCGACGGCGTGGAGACCACCACCGGCCCGCTCGGCCAGGGTCTGGCCAACGCGGTCGGGATGGCGATGGCCGCCCGTCGCGAGCGCGGGCTGTTCGACCCGGACGCCGAGCCGGGCAGGAGCGTCTTCGACCACCAGGTCTACGTGATCGCGTCCGACGGCGACATCGAGGAGGGCGTCACCTCCGAGGCGTCGTCCCTGGCGGGTACCCAGCAGCTGGGCAACCTCACGGTGATCTACGACGCCAACGAGATCTCGATCGAGGACGACACGGCCATCGCCCTGTCCGAGGACACCGCGATGCGTTATCGCGCCTACGGTTGGCACGTCGTCACGGTCGACGGCGGAGAGAACGTCTCCGGGTTCCTGGCGGCGGTCGAGCAGGCCAGGGCGGAGACCGCACGCCCGACGCTGATCGTGCTGCGCACCGTGATCGGCTATCCGGCGCCGAACACGATGAACACCGGTAAGGCGCACGGCGCCGCGCTGGGCGCCGAGGAGATCGCCGCGGTCAAGCGCGCTCTCGACGTCGACCCGGAGCAGAACTTCCAGGTCGACGACGACGTCCTTCGCCACACCCGCGAGGTGGCCGAGCGGGGCCGGGCCGACCACGAGAAGTGGCAGCTCGAGTTCGACGCCTGGGCGCAGGCCAACCCGGCGCGCAAGGCGCTGCTCGATCGCCTCGCCCACCGCGAGCTCCCGGCGGGATGGGCCGACAACCTGCCCGGTTGGGAGACCGACGACGGGGGAGTCGCCACGCGCAAGGCGTCGGCCGCGGTGCTGGCCGCGCTGGGCGATGTGCTGCCCGAGCTGTGGGGCGGATCGGCGGACCTGGCCGAGAGCAACAACACCACGATCAAGGGCGCGGACTCCTTCGGCCCGGCCGGGATCTCCACCGCAGCCTGGACGGCCCAGCCGTACGGTCGCACGCTGCACTTCGGCATCCGCGAGCACGCGATGGGGTCGATCCTCAACGGCATCGCGCTGCACGGCGGCACCCGGCCCTACGGCGGCACCTTCCTCATCTTCAGCGACTACATGCGCCCCGCGGTGCGCCTGGCGGCGCTGATGAAGCTGCCGGTCGTCTACGTGTGGACGCACGACTCGATCGGCCTCGGCGAGGACGGTCCGACCCACCAGCCCGTCGAGCAGTTGGCCACGCTGCGCGCGATTCCCGGCATGTCCGTGGTGCGCCCGGCGGACGCGAACGAGACCGCGCACGCCTGGAAGGCCGTGCTGGAGGACACCGGCGGCCCGGCCGGGTTGGCGCTCACCCGCCAGAACGTGCCGACGCTGGAGGGCACGTCCGTCGAGGGGGTCGCTCGCGGCGGGTACGTACTCGCCGAGGCGTCCTCGGGACGTCCCGAGGTGGTGCTGATCGGCACCGGCTCCGAGGTTCAGCTGGCCGTGGAGGCCAGGAAGATCCTCGAGTCCGACGGGATCGCGACCCGGGTGGTGTCGATGCCGTGCACGGAGTGGTTCGACCGGCAGGACCGGTCCTACCGGGACGAGGTGCTGCCGCCGGCCGTGCGGGCGCGGGTGGTCGTGGAAGCGGGCGTGGCGCAGCCGTGGCACCGGTTCGCCGGCGACGCCGGCGAGATCGTGTCCCTGGAGCACTTCGGCGCCTCGGCGGACTTCACGACCCTGTTCCGGGAGTTCGGCATCACCACCGAGGCCGTGGTCGAAGCGGCGCGGCGCAGCGTGGAGTCCGTACGGCGGGGATGACTCACCGCCTTGATCACCAGATAGGGAGATTTCGTTGACACAGTCGACTTCGAAGAAGCTGGACCCCGCCAATTTCTCGGACGCCACCCGTGTGGTCGTCGGAGAGGTGGAGAAGGTGAGTGCCGGGGTTCAGCCCGAGGCGTGGACGCGGGCCGGCACGCTGCTGCTCGAGGCGCCGAAGGTGTTCACCCTCGGGACCGGGCGCAGCGGACTCGCCCTGCGGATGGCCGCGATGCGGTTCATGCACCTCGGGCTCTCGACGCACGTCGTCGGCGAGGTGACCGCCCCGGCGATCGGCTCGGGCGACGTCCTGGTGGCGGCGTCGGGCTCGGGCACGACGGGCCGCGTGGTGAAGGCCGCGCAGAAGGCTCGTGACCAGGGTGCGGACGTGATCGCGCTGACCACGGCGGTCGACTCGCCGCTGGCCGACATCGCGACCGAGGTGCTCATCGTCCCGGCCGCCGACAAGCAGGACTTCGAGGGCTCCGCTTCCGTCCAGTACGCGGGCAGCCTGTTCGAACAGTCCGTGCTGCTGATCACGGACGCGCTGTTCCACACGCTGTGGAAGAGCGACGGCAGCCAGGCCCACGAGCTGTGGCGCCTGCACGCGAACCTCGAGTGACCGCCGCGCCCTCCCCGTCCCGACGACACTTCCACCCCG
>JAKDNL010000723.1 GCA_030451825.1 Pseudonocardia sp.
GTACACGAGCGGCTCGCTCGGCAAGCAGTACCTGCAGGTCCTGCGCACGAGGGGGTCGGGGGTGAGGTGCGGTGCGGCCGTCGAGGGCCGGGTGGGTCAGCCCGCGGCCGGGGCCTCGTCCAGGAACCCGTACACGCGTTCCAACCGGCCGTCGGCGTCGGTGACGACCACGTCGAAACCGACGACCGGTGCCCCGGCACCGCTGTCGAGGGCCTCGGGCGGGCCGGCCTCCCACCGGAAGCGGGCCTGGTCGTGGTGGGCGTCGACGGGGCCGAGCAGCCGGAACTCGAAGCCCGGGAACTGGCCCTGCGCGGCCGCGATGAACCCGTCGACGCCGTCGTGCCCGGCGACGTCGGCGAGCGGGTCGGTGTAGGTGCCCCCGGCCGTCCACAGGGCGGCGACCTTCTCCTTGCGGGCGACCGGGTCGGTCTCGTTCCAGGCGGCGATGTAGCGGCGGGCGACGTCGTCGAAGTCGGTCATCTCGTGCTCCTTGTCGGGTCCGTGTCTCGGTGACGTCATCGAGACTGGCCGGGCCGCGGCGGCGTCGCGATTACCCGCCACGGCACCGGATTCGCTTACCTGCGAGGTAGTCGTCGCACGGTGCGGGGGTCACTAACGTGGGCGGGGTGACCAGTGCGAACGCCCGCCCGGCCCGGCCCGGCGGACCGGGGGAGATGCTGCGGTTCTGGCGGGCCCGGCGCCGGGTCAGCCAGCTGGACCTGGCGCTGGCCGCGGGGGTGTCCAGCCGGCACCTGAGCTTCGTCGAGACCGGTCGTTCCGGGGCCAGCCGGGAGTTGCTCGGCGCGTTGGCCGAGGAGCTGGAGATCCCGCTGCGTGAGCGCAACGCGCTGCTGCTCGCCGCCGGGTACGCCCCGGCCTACACCCAGAGCACCCTCGACGACGACGTGCTCGGCCCGGTCCGCGCGGCGCTGGAGCAGCTGCTGGCCGCGCACGACCCGTACCCGGCCCTGGTCGTGGACCGCTGGGGTGACGTGGCGCTGGCCGGGGCCGCGGTGGCGCCGCTGCTCGAGGGCGTCGACCCGCAGGCGCTCGGCCCGCCGACGAACATCTACCGGCTGAGCCTGCACCCCGGCGGGCTCGCCCCGCGGATCCGGAACCTGGCCCAGTGGCGCGAGCACCTGCTGCACCGCCTGGACCGCCAGGTCCGGGTCACCGCCGACCCTCGCCTGGCGCAGCTGCTCGCCGAGGTCCGCGGTTACCCGTCACCGGACACCCCGAGCCTGCCCGTCCCCGGCGGCGACGTGCTCCTGCCGCTGCAGCTCGAGCACTCCGCGGGCGTGCTCTCGTTCCACTCCACGATGACGACGTTCGGCGCCCCGCACGACGTCACGCTCGCCGAGCTGGCCGTCGAGGCGTTCTTCCCCGCCGACGACGCCACCCGCGAAGCCCTCCAGCACCTGGCCGCCGACCGGGGCACCCCGTCCGCTGTCGTAGGACGGGGCTACCCTGGGCCAGCGTGACTGGCGACGGACTTTTTCCCGCGGAGGCGGCAGGCGGCACTGCCACCGCCACCTCTGTCTTCCCCGCCCTGGAAGCCTTGCTGCCGCAGGTATCCAAACCCGTGCAGTACGTCGGCGGTGAGGGAAACTCCCAGGTCGCAGACGACGCGGCCTGGGACTCGACAGATGTCCGGTGGGCCCTGCTCTACCCGGACGCCTACGAGGTCGGCCTGCCCAACCAGGGCGTCCAGATCCTCTACGAGGTCCTCAACGAGCGCGCCGACGCCCTGGCCGAGCGCTGCTACTCGGTGTGGCCGGACCTCGAGGAGAAGATGCGCGACGCGGCCGTTCCCGCGTTCACCGTCGACTCGCACCGCCCGGTCGGCGCGTTCGACGTGCTCGGCGTCTCGTTCTCCACCGAGCTGGGCTACACGAACCTGCTGACCACGCTGGACCTGGCCGGGACCCCGATCCACGCGGCCGACCGCGACGAGGCGCACCCGGTCGTCGTGGCCGGCGGGCACGCCGCGTTCAACCCGGAGCCGGTCTCCGACTTCGTCGACGTGGCCGTGCTCGGCGACGGCGAGGAGGTCGTCGGCGACATCACCGACGTGATCGCCGCGTGGAAGCGCGAGGGCCGCCCCGGTGGGCGTCGCGAGCTGCTGCTGCGCCTGGCCGTCACACCGGGGTGCTACGTGCCGCTCCTCTACGACGTCTCCTACGGCTCCGACGGCGCGATCGCCGCCGTCACCCCGGTCGACGAGCGGGTGCCGGCCACCGTGCAGAAGCGCACCACGATCGAGCTCGACGACTGGCCGTACCCGAAGGCGCCGCTGGTCCCGCTGGCCGAGACCGTGCACGAGCGGGCCAGCGTGGAGATCTTCCGCGGCTGCACCCGCGGCTGCCGGTTCTGCCAGGCCGGGATGATCACCCGCCCGGTCCGCGAGCGGTCCCTGCAGGGGATCGGCGACATGGTCGACAAGTCGGTGCGGGCCTCCGGGTTCGACGAGGTCGGCCTGCTCTCGTTGTCGAGCGCCGACCACTCGGAGATCGCCGAGATCACCAAGGGCCTTGCCGACCGCTACGAGGGCTCGAACACCTCGCTCTCGCTCCCGTCGACCCGGGTGGACGCGTTCAACATCGACCTGGCCAAGGAGATCTCGCGCAACGGCCGTCGCTCCGGGCTGACGTTCGCCCCCGAGGGCGGCTCCGAACGGATCCGCCGGGTGATCAACAAGATGGTCTCCGAGGAGGACCTGATCCGGACGGTCTCCGAGGCATTCGCCCAGGGCTGGCGGCAGGTCAAGCTCTACTTCATGGTCGGCCTGCCCACCGAGGAGGACGACGACGTCCTGGAGATCGCCGGGATGGCGCACCGGGTGATCAGGGCCGGGCGCGAGGCGTCCGGGCGCAACGACGTCCGCTGCACGATCTCGATCGGCGGCTTCGTGCCGAAGCCGCACACCCCGTTCCAGTGGGCCGCGCAGTGCCACCCCGATGTCGTCGACGACCGGCTGCGCAAGCTGCGCGCGGCCGTCAACACCGACCGCAAGA
>JAKDNL010000724.1 GCA_030451825.1 Pseudonocardia sp.
GAGCACTTCTCGCCGATCATCATGGTGGTGATGTTCGGGTTGATCGCAGGCAGGAACGGCAGGGCCGAGCCGTCGGCGACGCGCAGGTTCGCCACTCCACGGACGCGCAGTTGCGGATCCAGCACGGCCATCGGATCGCCGTCGGCGCCCATCTTCGCCGTGCAGGCCGGGTGGTAGACGGTGTTGTGCGTGTTCATCAGGTAGTCGGCCAGGTCGTCGTCGGTGACCGCGTCCGGGCCGGGCGCCAGCTCGGAGGCGATCCACTCCTTCAGCGCGGGCTGCTCGGCGATCCGCCGGGCCAGTCGCACCCCTTCGATCATGACGGCCATGTCGTGCCCGTCCGGGTCGGTGAAGTACCGCGGGTCGACGCGGGCGCGGTCGCGGAAGTCGCGGGTGCGCAGCCGGACCGTGCCGCGCGAGCGCCCGCGGGTGACGTTCGGCGTCAGGCAGAACCCGTTGTCTGTGCTCGGGTAGCCGTGGCGGATCGTGTTCAGGTCGAACGGTACCGAGCCGTAGTGCATCATCAGGTCCGGCCGGTCCAGGGACGCGTCGGTGCGGTGGAACAGCCCGATCTCCCACCACTGCGTGGACTCGGTGACCATCGGCCTCGCCGCGTCCCACATGACCAGGCCCTCGACGTGGTCGTCGAGGTTGGATCCGACGCCCGGGGAGTCCACCCGGACGTCGACGCCGAACTCCCGCAGGTGCTCGGCCGGCCCGATCCCGGAGAGCATCAGCAGCTTGGGGGTGTCGATCGCGCCCGCGCAGAGGATCACCTCGCGGTCGGCGGTCACCGTCTCGCGCCCCGGGCCGATCCCGCGCTGGTACTCGATGCCGGTCGCCGTGGTGCCGGAAAACAGCACCTGTGAGGCCCAGCAGTCGGTGCGGATCTCCAGGTTCGGCCGCGAGTCCATGATCGGGTGCAGGTACGCGTGCGACGACGACGCGCGCGTCCCGTCCGGGAAGCGGTTGACCTGGAAGAACCCGGCGCCCTCGGTGACGGTGACGCCCTCGTTGAACCGCACCGTCGGCAGGCCCACCCCGGCCGCGGCCTCGAGCAGCGCGACGCCGCACGGGTCGTTCGGCGGGATCTGCATCAGGTTCACCGGGCCCGAGCGACCGTGGCCCTGCCACGGACCGTGGTTGGTCTCCAGGCGCGCGATCAGCGGCCAGCACTCGTCGGCGCTCCAGCCGGTCAGTCCGGACGCGGCCCACTCGTCGAGGTCCTCGCGCGGGGTCCAGAACGCGATGCACGAGTTGTGCGACGAGCAGCCTCCGAGCACCTTGGCCCGGGCGTGGCGCATGTGCGAGTTGCCGCGCGCCTGCGGCTCGATCGGATAGTCCCAGTCGTAGCCGGAGTCGAGCAGGCTCATCCAGTCCGACAGCCGCAGGACCGCGGGGTCTCCCACGTCGGACGGACCGGCCTCCAGCAGGCACACCGTGACGGCCAGGTCCTCGGACAGCCGCGCGGCCAGCGCACAGCCGCCGGACCCGCCGCCGACGATCACGTAGTCGAAGCGTCCCGTCACCCGATCTCCCGTCACCCGATCCCCCGTCACCGTCACGGGGTACCTCCCGGTCCCTCGTCCATCTGCTCGGCCATGTGCTCGGGCAGGCAGCCCACGTGGTGGCGCCCGCGCAGCAGGAACCAGGCCAGCCCGCCGAGCGCCACGATGCCGATGAAGATGAACGCGATGAACCGCAGCCAGCCCGACCCGTAGACGTCCTCGCGCGGCCAGGCCAGGTTCAGCGCCATCGCCGCACCCCACAACACGGCCAGGATGTTGATCGGCAGCCCGAGCCGGCCCAGCGAGAAGTAGCCCTTCTGGCCCTCGTCCGGCCACTGCCCGCGCAGCCTCTTGCGCAGCAGCGGCACCGTGACCAGCAGGTAGGCCAGGTAGATCATGATGATCGCGACGCTGGTGACGGCCGTGAACACCTCGGGCACCCCCGCGTTCGCCACCAGGATCACGATCGCGATCACGCCGATCAGCACGGCCGGGATCACCGGGGTCTTGCGCACCGGGTCGATCCGGGCCAGCGTCGAGCCGGCCGGCAGCGCGTTGTCCCGGGCCATCGCGAACATCAGCCGGATCGCCGCGGTGTGCACGGCCAGCGCGCACACCGTGATCGCGATGACGATGGCGACCAGGAAGATCGAGCCGACCGGCCCGCCGAGCACCTGCAGCAGCACCATCTGGCCGCCGCCGCTCTTCTCCCCCATCGCCGGGTCGGCCAGGTTCGGCGCGGCCAGGATGATCAGCAGCAGGATCAGCCCGCCGATCACGAACGAGGCGACGACCGCGCGCAGGATCGCCGACGGCGCCGTGCGGCGCGGGTCCACCGTCTCCTCGCCCAACGAGCTGGCGGTGTCGAACCCGTACATCACGTAGGCCGAGGCCAGCGCCGCGACCAGGAACACCCCGAAGTAGCCACCCGGCGCGCCCTCGCCCAGGCCCTGGGTGTCGAACAGCACCGACGGCGGGTTCACGATGTTGAACGCCAGCACGACGATGATCGCCACGGCCGCGACCAGCTCGATGAACACCCCGGCCGAGTTGATCCGGGCCATCAGCTTAACGCCGATCGCGTTCACGATCGTGGTGAACACGATCAGGATGCCGCCGAGGATCACCCCGTTCAGTGCGGCGTCGTCGCCGTTCGAGGCGGAGCCGATCAGCTGGAAGCCGGACCAGAGCTGGGGGAGTACCAGCTGGTAGGCCAGCACCACCGCGGAGATCGTCACCACCGACGCGGTGAGCATCATCCAGCCGGCCATCCAGGACGTGGCGGGCCCGGCCAGGCGCTTGGACCAGTTGAAGACCGAGCCCGCGACGGGGTAGCGCCCGGCCAGCTCGGCGAAGCTCAGCGCGACCATCAGCTGGCCCGAGAACACCATCGGCCAGGACCACCAGTAGGACGCGCCGCCGGTGCCGAAGCCGAAGTAGAACAGCTGGAACGTGCCGGTCAGGATGGAGATGTAGCTGATCCCGGCGGCGAAGCTGGCGA
>JAKDNL010000122.1 GCA_030451825.1 Pseudonocardia sp.
CGCGGCGGCACGCGCCGCGGCGAACCAGCCGGGATCCAGGTGCGGCTCGACGACCAGCGGGTCGTCGGCCCCCTGGCGGCCCAGGGTGCGCAGAGCGGTCCGGAGCTTCCCCGTTCCGCTCGCCCCGACGAGTGCGACCAGCTCGCGGTGCCGTGCCGCCGCCTCGAGCTGCCGGGCGACATCGCTGTGGAAGTGCACCCGGTCCCGGACCCCGCTCGGTATGACGGAGCCGGAGCCCGATCCGGCTCCGCCCGCCGTCTCGTCGACGGTCGGGTCCGGACGTCCGTGGGTGCGGCGCGACAGCAGCCGCACGCTGTAGGCCGCCTTGCCGCCGTCGTGGACCGGTTCGACCACGGCGTCGTGCAGGCCGTCCGAGAGCGGAACCCGCATCCGGGTGGCCTGCATCGCGCACGCCAGCGAGAACGAGCCGACCATCCGTCCGGTGTAGGGCTCGATGATCGGGGTTCCGGCACAGGTCAGATTCTCCAGCAGGGCGTTGTAGTGCTCCGGGCCGCGGACGATCACCGGCCGGCGCTCGACGAGCACGGTGCCGAGGCCGTTCGTGCCGATCGACCGCTCCGAGAAGTCGAAGCCCTCGGCGGCGCTGGCCCGGTCCATCACGTCGCGCTGGCGTCGGAGGGCGGCGTGCCGCAGGATGATCCGCCCGTTCGCGTCGGAGAGCACCATGGCCACCGGCACGTCGGCGAAGCTGTCCTTGAGCCGGTCGAGGACCGGCATCGCCGCACGCCGCAGCACCGGCAGGACCTCGTGCGACTCCCGGTAGTCGATGTGATCGGGCGCGACGGGAACCTGCTCGCCCACGCACCGCCGCCAGCTCCTCTCGATGTGCTGGGGGACGCCACCTTCTCCGGGCGGCAGGGTCAGCAGCCCGTCCCGGACGAGCGCCTCCCGGCCCCGGCGGGTGCGTTCCTTCTCCTCCGGCGACAGGGTCGGCAGATACGGGTTCTCGTCTCGACGCATCGTTGCCTCGTGCTCCGTCACGGGCGCGGCGCCTGGTGCGGCGCCGCCCACGGTTGCGCGAGCACCGTCGCCCGCGTCATGCCCACGATCTCTCATCTCGCACCCCGCACGCCAGGTTCCCGGGCCCGGCCGCCGGATGGGGCGTTCCAGATCGGAACACCCACCGGAGTCGTGCCGTCGCCACAGTGAGCTTCACGTCACAACGGACCGGGGACCGCCCCGAGACCGGTGACGCGAGTTCGAGGAGGAACCAGATGACAACGGCGCCATCGACCCGCCCGCCCGGTACGTCGGCCGAGTCGGACGCGCTCCGCGCGCTCTACGCCGACTGGGCCGACATCATCGCCACCACGCCCGGGCTGACCATGCGGCTGTTCCGCAGCGTCTTCGACGAGTGGCATCAGCCCACCCGCGAGCCCGAGGACGTGACCTACCGCGAGGACACCGTCGGAGGGGTCCCGGGGATCTGGACCCTGCCGGCCGGCGCGGACACCTCCAGGGTGCTGCTCTACACGCACGGCGGTGGCTTCGCCGTCGGCTCCGCGTCCAGCCATCGCAAGCTGGCGGCTCACGTGGCCAAGGCGCTCGGCGTCGTCTCGTTCGTCCTCGACTACCGCCGCGCGCCCGAGCACCCGCACCCCGCGCAGGTCGAGGACGGTGTCTCGGCGTTCACCGGGTTGACGGCGCAGGGGATCGCACCGGGCGACATCACCACGATCGGCGACTCCGCCGGGGGAAATCTGGCCATCGCCATCCCGCTGGCCCTCCGCGACCGGGGCCTGCCACTGCCCGGGCGGGTGATCGCGTTCTCGCCGTGGCTGGACATGGAGAACGCCGGCGCGACGCTGGTGACCAACGACGAGACCGATGCGCTGATCACCGTGCCTCTGCTCGAGGGCATGATCGCCGGTGTCCTCGCCGGGGAGGAGATCGACCCGACGACGCCCCTGGCGAACCCGCTCTACGCCGAGTTCACGCGGTTCCCACGGCTCTACCTCAACGCGGGCGGGGCGGAGGCCCTGCTCGACAACGCCACCCGGGTCGCCGACCGGGCCGAGGCAACCGGCGTCGACGTCACCCTCTCCGTCGTCGAGGGCATGCAGCACGTCTTCCCGTTCCTGGCCGGCAACGCGCCCGAAGCCGACGCGGAGATCGCCGCGATCGCCAAATGGTTCCGCGGCTGACCGCGCGCCTCTGCCATCGCGCCCCGGCCGGGGGCGCCTTCACCGAGACCTCTCAGGAGCACAGATGAGCACCTCCCGTACCCCGGACGTCGACGCCATCGTCATCGGTGCCGGATTCGGCGGCATCTACATGCTGCACAAGCTGCGCGACGAACTCGGCCTGTCCGTCACGGCCTTCGAGAAGGGCGGCGGCGTCGGCGGCACCTGGTACTTCAACACCTACCCCGGCGCCAAGTCCGACACCGAGGGATTCGTCTACCGCTACTCCTTCGACAAGGACCTGCTGCAGGAGTGGGACTGGAACACCCGCTATCTCGACCAGCCCGACGTCCTGGCCTACCTCCAGCACATCGTGGACCGGTACGACCTCGGCCGCGACATCACGCTCAACACGGAGGTGACCGGCGCCGTCTTCGACGAGGACACC
Organism: Pseudonocardia sp.; assembly: GCA_030451825.1. Lineage (GTDB taxonomy): Bacteria > Actinomycetota > Actinomycetes > Mycobacteriales > Pseudonocardiaceae > Pseudonocardia. The sequence goes on from JAKDNL010000122.1 coordinate 2,593, forward strand.
GCACTGTGGACGGTCTCCGCCGGCGACGGCACGAGCCTCACCAGCCGCTACCTCGTCAACGCGCTCGGCCTGCTCGCGAAGAGCAACATCCCGGACATCGCGGGCCGGGACACCTTCGCCGGCCGGCTGGTACACACCAACGCCTGGCCGGAGGACCTGGACATCACCGGCAAGCGGGTCGGCGTGATCGGCACCGGGTCGACCGGGACCCAGTTCATCGTCGCCGCCGCGCCGATGGCAGCCCATCTCACCGTCTTCCAGCGCTCGCCGCAGTACTGCGTGCCGTCCGGGAACGGGCCGGTGGACCAGGCCGAGGTCGACCGCACCAAGGAGAACTTCGACGCGATCTGGGACCAGGTCCGCAACTCCGTGGTCGCCTTCGGATTCCAGGAGAGCGGCGTCGAGGCGATGAGCGTCTCCGAGGAGGAACGTCGCCGCGTCTTCCAGGAGAACTGGGACAAGGGCAACGGGTTCCGGTTCATGTTCGGCACGTTCTGCGACATCGCCACCGACCCGGACGCGAACGCGGCCGCGGCGGCGTTCATCCGCTCGAAGATCGACGAGATCGTCGACGACCCGGAGACCGCCCGCACCCTCACGCCGACCGACGTCTACGCCAAGCGTCCACTGTGCAACGAGGGCTACTACGAGACCTACAACCGGGACGACGTCGAGCTCGTCACGGTCAAGGAGAACCCGATCCAGGAGATCACCCCGAAGGGTGTGCGCACCGCCGACGGGGTCGAGCACGAACTCGACGTCCTGGTGTTCGCGACCGGGTTCGACGCCGTCGACGGCAACTACCGGGCGATGGACCTGCGCGGACGCGGCGGCCGGCACATCGACGAGCACTGGGCCGACGGCCCGACCAGCTATCTGGGCCTGTCGAAGTCCGGCTTCCCCAACATGTTCATGATTCTCGGTCCGAACGGACCGTTCACCAACCTTCCGCCGAGCATCGAGGCTCAGGTCGACTGGATCGGCGGGATCATCGGCGACGCCGAGCGCAACGGCGTGCACACCGTCGAGCCGACCCCCGCGGCGGAGGACGCCTGGACCGCGACCTGCGAGGAGATCGCGAACATGACGCTGTTCCCGCAGGCCGAGTCGTGGATCTTCGGAGCCAACATCCCGGGCAAGAAGAACGCCGTCATGTTCTTCATGGCCGGGATCGGCGCCTACCGGCAGAAGCTCGGTGAGGTCGCCGACGCCGGCTACGACGGCTTCGCGATGACCGGGGCCAGCGGGACGGCCGGTCGTCAGACGTGGCGCAGCACCGAGACGATGACACCCAGCACCACGGCCTCGTCGCCGTCGATCACGTCGTAGGCCGGGTTGCGCGGCTCGAGCAGGACGTGGCCGTTGCGACGGCGCAGCACCTTCACCGTCGCCTCGCCGTCGATCATCGCGGCCACGATCTGACCCGAGTGCGCCTCGGCCTGCTGGCGCACCACCACGGTGTCGCCGTCGCAGATCGCGGCATCGACCATCGAGTCCCCACGCACCCGCAGGGCAAACACGGTGCCACGCCCGGCGAACTCGCGGGACAGCGTCAGGACCTCGTCGGTGTGCTCCTCGGCCAGGATCGGCACGCCCGCGGCGATGTCCCCGACCACCGGGACCGACACCGAGTCCTCCGACGTGCCCCTCCCCTGCGGTTCCTGCAGGAAGACCCGCACGTCGATCGGCCGTGACATCGCCGTGCCGCGCCGCAGGAACCCCCTGTCCTCCAGGCTCGCCAGGTGCTTCGACACCGACGACGGAGACCGCAGACCGACCACGTCGCCGATCTCGCGCGTGCTGGGCGAGTACCCGTAGCGGAGGACCCAATCCCTGATCGCGACCAGGATCCGCTGCTGCCGCAGCGGCAGCGTCGAGGTGTCCAGCTGACCGAACAACTCGAGATCATCGGCGACAGACATCCGGGGATCCTAGATCCACGCGCCAGGGCCGCCGACGCCAGGTGATCACGGTACGTCCCGCGCGACCCGCCATCGACCCTCCGGCCGGCCCGACCAGCTACCAGGTGGTAGCCGACTCGCTCCTCACCCCTCGTCGGCCAGCACCGAGCCCAGGCCAGGGAGCGGATGACGTCCTCGGCATCCGGAGTCCGGTCGGGGGCGACGAGCCACTGGATCGCAAGTCCGTCGAAGAGGGCCAGCAGGACCGTCGTGACACCGCGCCGATCCCGATCGTCGAGCGGATCGTCGTCGCCCTCGGTCTCGTCGACGACGGCCTCGACCCGCGCGGCCGCCCGCTGGTATTCGGCGGCCAGACTCCCAAGGAGGTACCAGTGGTAGTAGCCAAGACCGAAGTCTTGCCGGCGTGGTCGAAGGTGTGCCGGGCCGGTAGTCGATCGCCGGAGGGCGTCCTGTCGCGTCGGGGTGGGCGCGCGGGCCGGCGGTCGTCGATGTGTCGGTCAGTCGGTGCCGGCCCCCAGCGAACCGAACCCCGCCGCCCACAGGTGGAACGCCGCGTCGATCAGGGCGCCCACGCCGGTCTCCGCAGGCGCGACGGACCACAGTCGCAGCACTGTCTCGCGGACGGCGACCGCCGTCTCCGCGAACAGCTGGGGTTCGAGATCCCCGGGATCGCACCCGAGACGGCCCGCCGCCCACACCGAGACGATTTCCCGGAGCCGGGCGTTGAACGCGGCGACCGATGGGGCGAGTCCAGGATCCTCACGGACCGCCCGGTACAGCGGTAGGACATAGTCCATCACCGCGTCGGTCGTCGCGACGTGTTCGACGGCGGCGCGCAGCCCGGTCACGAGTGACTCGTCCGGCGGCCGGTTCCGGAGCAACGGCTCGAACTCGTCGGCCTGCTGGACCAGCGGCTCGGTGAACGCATCCTCTTTGGACGGGTAGTACCGGAAGAACGTGCGTCGTGACACTCCCGCCTCGGCGGCAATGTCGTCCGCCGTCGTCGCCGCGACACCCCTGGTCAGGAACAGGTGCACCGTGGCGCGTGCCAGGTCGCCGCGCGTCGCGTCCATCCGGTCGGCCCACCCGCGACCGGGAACGGACGAATCGCCACGAAAGGATGGCACCGCAGTGTCATTCATGGTTAGGCTGCCCTACATGGGTAGCTCCCCGCTTGTCGCACTGATCGATCGTCGCACGGTTGGCCTACACAATCCGGCCCGGCGAGGCCGTCCGATCGTGGTACTCCTGGTCGGGCTGCTGGCCCTTGCGGGATGCGGTAGCGCCGAGCCCGCGCCGGCCGCCACCGGTACCGCGGTCGACCACGCGGGCGGCCGCACCGACGTCCCCGCCGACGCCCAGCGGGTCGTGGCGCTCGATGAGAACTCCGGGCTGCTGCTCTATGAGCTGGGCAAACCGCCGGTGGAGGCGCTCGGGACGTTCTCCAGCGTCGGGTCGACGGAGATCCTCGAGAAAGCCGGCGTCCCGGTCACACCGGCCGACTTCTCCGCCATCCCGGTCGAGCACGTCGCCGCACTCGACCCGGACCTGATCGTCGGGAGCGCCACCCCGGCGGCACTCGAGGGCTACGAGCGGCTCTCTGAGGTCGCACCGACGGTCCTGACCGGGTACCAGGACCCGTGGTCGAAGCAGCTGGAGGTAGTGGGCAAGGCCATCCGAGCCGACGACCTCGCTTCCCAGCGGACGGCGGCGCTGCAGGCGTCGATCGAGAAGACGGCACGGGATCTGAAGGACGCGGGCGTCGCGCCCGTGTCGGTCTCGGTGCTCGGCTCGATCGGGGGCTTCCCGTTCGCGCTGCCGACCGAGTCCAGCGCGGGCGAGCTGATCACCGCGCTCGGGCTGACCCGACCCCCTGCTCAGGCTCCCGGAGCGCCGATGACCGAGGGGGGTATCGCCATCTCCCCGGAGCTGTTGTCCAACCACGACGCCGACCAGGTGCTCGTCCTGACCGGGTCGATGTGGTCCGACAAGGAGATCACCGGGCTACCGACGTTCGGGCAGATCCGCGGCGCGACGGCTCTCGTCGACGGCGAGCAGTGGACGAACACCAACCCCTTCGCCGTCAACTGGATGCTGCAGGACCTGCGGGCGGTGCTGCTCAACGACGGCAAGGTCGGGGCGAACACCGACGTGCTCGCCCGCTGGAGGGGCTACAGCGGTGCGCAGTGATCCCCCGCGCCGTCGCCGACCCCGCTGCCCCGCCACCACGCGCAGAGGGACACCAGCATGAGCGCAACCGACGCGTACCCGACGACATCAACCGCGGACTCCGCGGACACCGGACCGTCCCCTTCCCCAGGTCAGGAGACCCCGCCCGATGACGCCGGCGCCCGGGCGGCGCAACGCGACGGCATGGCGACGCTGCTCGGGTTCGCGGCCCAGGCCAGGGGCGCACTCGTCACGGCCGTGCTGCTCGCCGTGGCGGCCACCGTGCTCGAGCTCGTCCCGATCTACCTCGTCTACCGGCTGGTCGACGACCTCGTCGCCGGCGGGACGGGCGCGCAGGGCTACTACCTCTACGCGGTCCTCGCACTCGTCGCGATCGTGCTGAGGTTCGCACTGTTCGGCGTGTCCACGGCGGTGTCGCACCGGGCCGCGTTCCGGCTGCTCTACGAGCTGCGGATGGCGATGGCCCGGCACCTCGCCCGGGTGCCGCTCGGGTTCTTCTCGAGCCGGCGCAGCGGCGAGGTCAAGAAGGTCATGATCGACGATGCGGAACGCCTGGAGGGGTTCCTGGCGCACGGGATCCCGGACATCGTCAGCTCGGTCGCGGTCTGGGTCGGCGTCACGATCTGGTTGTTCGTCATCGACTGGCGGATGGCGCTGGCCTCGATCGTCGTGGTGCCGATCGCGTTCGGGTGCCTGCGCTCGGCGATGCGCCGGGTCGCCATGCAGATGGCGGAGTTCCAGCAGGCCGGCGCGCGGATGAACGGCTCCGTGGTCGAGTACGTGAACGGGATGCCGGTGGTGAAGGTGTTCAACCGCGCCGGCGACTCGTTCACCGAGACCACCGAGGCCGTCAAGGACTACGCCCGGCTCGAGACGGCCTATGCCAAGCAGTTCGTGCCGCTCGGATCGGCCTTCTACACGGTCATCGTGGCCGGCCTCGCCGTCATCGCGCCGGTCGGGATCTGGCTGCAGCTGACCGGGCGGATCGACCTCACGACGCTGCTGTTCTTCTTCCTCGTCGGCGGCTTCTACGGCCAGCCGCTGATGAAGCTGTTCAACCAGGCGAGCCAGTTCGCGCAGTACACCTCCGGCGGCGCGCTGATCGGCCAGATCCTGGGCACGGCGGAGCTGCCGGACTCGGGGGAACGCGTCGCGCTCGACAGCCACGACGTCGAGCTGCGCGACGTCCGGTTCGCCTACGACGGGCGCGACGTGCTGCACGGCGTCTCGTTCACGGCACGGACCGGCCAGGTGACCGCGCTGGTCGGACCCTCGGGTGCCGGCAAGACGACGATCGCGCGGCTGATCCCGCGCTTCGCCGACCCCGACGACGGCACCGTCCTGCTCGGCGGCGTCGACGTGCGGGCGGTCGGGGTCGACCAGCTGATGGAGTCCGTCTCGTTCGTGTTCCAGGACAGCTTCCTGTTCCACGACACGATCGCGAACAACATCCGGATCGGGGACCCGTCGGCGAGTGATGCCGAGGTCGAGGCCGCCGCGCGGGCCGCCCGCGTCCACGACTTCGTCACGGCGCTGCCCGACGGGTACGCCACCATGGTCGGTGAGCGCGGCGCGACGCTGTCCGGTGGGGAGAAGCAGCGCATCGCGATCGCACGGGCGATCCTCAAGGACGCCCCCGTCGTGATCCTGGACGAGGCCACGGCGTTCTCCGACCCGGAGAACGAGTCGGCCATCCAGCAGGCCATCGGCGAGCTGGTCCGGGGCACGACGCTCCTCGTCATCGCGCACCGGCTGAGCACCGTCGTGCACGCCGACCAGATCCTGGTGATCGACGACGGGCAGGTCGTCGAAGCCGGCCGGCACGACGATCTCGTCGCCCGCGGCGGTGCCTACGCTCGGCTGTGGGACGACTACGACCGCGCGCAGTCGATCGTGCTGCACACCGCGCCCGAGGGGGACTCCCGATGACCGCGACCGCCCCGGCGACGGCCGGCCCCGGCCGGGGAGGCGCCGTCGCCCGGCTGTGGGCACTGGCCGGCCCGCGGCGGGCCAGGCTCGCCCGCGGAGTCGGCTACAAGTTCCTGCAGTCCGTCTGCGCCGGTGTGCCGTTCGGGGTGCTCGTCCTGATCATCGACCAGCTCCGGACCGGCACGCTCGCCGCGGCGGGGGCCTGGGCGCTCGTGGCCGTGATCGTGGCCGGGTTCGCCGGACAGCTGGTGTTCGGGTACCTCTCGGCGAGCGCCACCTGGCTCACCGCCTACCAGCTCGTCTGCGATATGCGGCTGGCCGCGCTGCAGCACCTGCGCAGGCTGCCGATGAGCTTCCACATCGGACGCCAGCAGGGCGAGACGAGCGCGGTGTTCACCAGCGACATGCAGGCGGTCGAGGGTTTCGCGTCCAACGGCCTGTCCACCGTGGCCCAGGCGCTCGGCCTCCCGCTGGTCGTGTTCGCCGTGCTGGTGGCCGTCGACCCGCTGCTCGCGGTCGCGGTGCTCGTCAGCATCGTGGTGGCGATGCCGGTGCTGTCCTGGTCGAACCGGCGCTTCACCGAGCTCGGCGTACAACGCCAGGACCTCCAGGCGGGCGCGACCTCTCGCATGATCGAGTACGTGCAGGGCATCGCGGTCATCCGGGCGTTCAACCAGGGCGGCGCGCGCCAGGAGCGCTTCCGCCAGGCGCTCGACGACTTCAGCGACATCAGCTTCGCGATGGTGGCGCGTCTGCTGCCCGGCGGACTGGTGTTCGCCGCCATCGTCCAGGCCGGCATCCCGATCGTGATCACCGCGGCGACGTATTCCCTGCTGGGAGGCCGGATCGACGCGACCACCATGATCCTGTTCCTGGTGCTGAGCCTGAACGTGTTCCAGCCGGTGCTCGCGCTGCTCGAGGTGATGGAGACCCTGCGCCTGGCGGACGCCTCGCTCGCCCGGATCGACCGCGTGATGCGGGAGCCGGTGCAGACCCAGCCGGTCACGCCCGCCGTCCCGTCCGGGCACGGGATCGAGTTCACCGACGTCACGTTCGGCTACCTGCCCGGCCGGCCGGTGCTCGACGGCGTCTCCTTCACCGTGCCGGAACGGTCGATGACCGCACTCGTCGGACCGTCCGGGGCCGGCAAGAGCACCGTGCTCAACCTGGTCGGCCGGTTCTTCGACGTCGACTCCGGTCACGTGCGGATCGGCGGTGCCGACGTCCGCGACCTGACGACCGAGACGCTCTACGAGCAGATCAGCGTGGTGTTCCAGGACGTCTACCTGTTCCAGGGCAGCATCTACGACAACATCGCGTTCGGCTCGCCGGACGCCACGCCGGAGCGGGTCGAGTCCGCGGCCCGGGCGGCGCAGGCCCACGAGTTCGTGCAGCGCCTGCCCGACGGCTACGCCAGCCGGGTCGGGGAGGGCGGCGCGACGCTGTCCGGCGGCGAACGCCAGCGGATCTCGATCGCCCGGGCGATCCTCAAGGACGCCCCGATCGTCCTGCTCGACGAGGCCACGGCCGCGATCGACCCGACGAACGAGCGTCTCGTGCAGGAGGCACTCGCGAGGCTCGTGCAGGACAAGACGTTGCTGGTCGTGGCGCACAAGCTGACCACCATCCAGGAAGCCGACCAGATCCTCGTCCTCGACGGCGGCCGGATCGCGCAGCGCGGCGCCCACGACGAGCTCGTCACCCACGACGGGAGTTACGCGCGCTTCTGGTCCGAGCGTCACCGGGCCATGGGCTGGCAGATCACCACCGCGCCCTGAGCACGACCCGGTTCCCGAACGGCACCACCCCACCACCACGGCACGGCCCCGACGCGCGACCGCGCGGCGGGTCGGTTTCGAGTTCGCGGGGGGACCTGATGTCGACGACCGGCATGGTCGGATATCTGGAAGAGACGGTGACCGGCCGGTTCGATCCGGTGGTCGCCGGGGCACGTCTGGCGGCCGCCGGGCTCTTCGGGCCCTACGTGGTCTACGAGGGCGGTGGCGCGTGCACGTTCGCGGGCGGCGTGCTGGGCGAGGTGATCGTGCACGAGGACCGTGTGCGCACCCGGTGGCGGGACACGGTGACGGACCTGCCGCTGTCGGACCGGCCGCTGCGCCAGGTCGGCGACGCGCTCGCCGCGCTGCCGTGGCCCGGCTGGAACGCCTACGGCTGGGTGGAGTTCGAACTGGCCGACCCGTCCGCACGGGCCGACACCCCAGCGCCCCGGCTGCACTTGACCGTGCCGCTCACCGAGGTGGTGATCCGGCCCGACCGGGTCCGCATCCGCAGCACCGACCCCGACGCGGTGTCCAGGGTGCGCAGGCTGCTCGCCGAGCCGGCCGGACCACAACCCCGCCCCGCCGTGCCGATCGAGGTCAGCGGCGGCGCCGACGAGTACCGGGCCGCGGTGGCGGCGGCCGTCGAGGAGATCCGACGAGGTGGGCTGCAGAAGGTGATCCTCTCGCGCTCGTTGCCGGTGCCGTTCCCGGTCGACCTGGTCGATACCTACCTGCGGGGTCGTGCGGCCAACACCCCGGCGCGGTCGTTCCTGCTCGACCTCGGTGGACGTCGCGCCGTCGGCTTCAGCCCGGAGACCGTCGTGGAGGTCACGCCGGACGGCCGCGTCGAGACCCAGCCGCTGGCCGGTACGCGCGCGCTCGGCCTCGGCCATCGCACCGACGACCGCCTGACCACCGAACTGCTGGGCGATCCGAAGGAGGTCTACGAGCACGCCGTGTCGGTCAAGCTCGCCTACGACGAGCTCCGCGCGGTCTGCGACCCGGACACGGTCGCGGTCACCGAGCTGATGGCGGTGCGCCGGCGTGGCAGCGTGCAGCACCTGGCGTCCCGGGTCGGCGGGCAGCTGGCCGGGGTGCGCACCGCGTGGGACGCGCTGGCCGCCGTGTTCCCGGCCGTGACCGCGTCCGGGATCCCCAAGGCGGCGGCGTATGCGTGCATCCGGCGCCATGAGACGCAGAGGCGCGGCCTGTACGCGGGAGCCGTGCTCGCGGCGTCCAGCGACGGCTCGCTCGACGCCTGTCTCGTCCTGCGGACGCTGTTCGAGGAGGACGGCCGGGCCTGGTTGCGGGCCGGCGCCGGCGTCGTGGCCGGCTCGGTTCCGCAGCGGGAGTACGAGGAGACCTGCGAGAAGCTCCGCAGCATCGCGCCCCACGTGGTGCCGGCGGCGAGCTCCGCGGACCCCGAAAGGGACAAGTTGCACAAACAACACTTGACGTTCGATACGCCATCCTGAAAGTTAGGGCAGGCTAACTTAAACCGGGGGGTTTTGATGGTGGATCAGCAGCACATGTCGGTCACGGTGGAATCGGTGCGGTGCGAGGTGGCCGAGATACTCGACTGCGCGCCGGACGACCTCGCCCCCGACGAGGACCTGCTCGGGCTCGGGCTCGACTCCGTCGCGATGATGCGACTGGCCGGCCGGTGGCGTCGTGCGGGTGTCACGGTCTCGTTCGCCGAGATGGCCGAGCAGCCGACGATCGCGAGCTGGTCGGCGCTGCTGACCGGCTCGGAGCGGGCCACGGTCGTCTCCGGCCCGGCTCCGGTGACGGTCGACGAGTACGCGCCGTTCGGGCTCACCCCGGTGCAGCACGCCTACTGGGTCGGCCGCGACGACGACCAGCCGCTCGGCGGGGTCGGCTGTCACGCCTACCTCGAGTTCGACGGCGCGGGCGTGGACCCGGCCCGGTTGGACGCGGCCGTCCGCGCCGTGGTCGCACGACACTCCCAGCTACGTGCCCGATTCGCGGCCGAAGGCACCCAGCAGATCTCCGACGCCGGCAGCCGGCGGGAGCTGACCGTGCACGACCTCCGGGGCGCCACCGGGGCCGAGTCGAGGTCCGCGCTGGACGCCGTCCGCGAGCGGCTCTCCCACCGCAGGCTCGACGTCGCCGCCGGGCAGGTGTTCGACGTGCAGCTCTCGCTGCTGCCCGGCGGCGCCACGCGTGTCCATCTCGATCTTGACCTGCTCGTCGCCGACGTGCTCAGCCTGCAGATCCTGTGCCGCGACCTCGCTGCGCTCTACACCGACCCGCTGGCCGTGCTCCCGCCCGCCGGGTACGGGTTCGCCCGCTACCTCGCCGAGCGACAGACCCGGCGGGGCCCACAGCGCGAGCGTGCCCGCGCCTACTGGCAGGGCCGGATCGGCGAACTCCCCGGCGGCCCGCAGCTGCCGCTGGCGCTCGACCCCGACCAGGTACGGCGCCCGCGGTTCACCCGCCGCATCCACCGCGTCAGCCCCGAGGACGCCGCCCGGCTCACCGCGCTCGCCCGGTCGCACGAGTTGACCCCGGCAATGGTGCTCGCCACCGCGTACGCCCAGGTCCTGGCTGCGTGGAGCGCCGATCCGAGGTTCCTGGTGAACCTGCCCCTGTTCGATCGCCAGGAGCTGCACCCCGACGTGCCGCACATGGTCGCCGACTTCACCAACCTGGTCCTGCTCGACGTCGACCTCGGACCGGGCGCCGCCGCGTCGTTCGCCGGTGCGGCACGGCAGGTGCAGTCACGGATGCGGGCCAACGCCGACCACGCCGAGTACTCCGCGGTCGAGGTTCTGCGTGACCTCGCCCGCGACCGCCGCGACGAACGGCGCACCGCTCCCGTCGTGTTCGCGAGCAACATCGGCAGCGAGCTGCTGGACCCGCAGTTCCGCTCGGTCATCGGCGAGCTGGGATGGATGATCTCGCAGACACCGCAGGTGTGGCTCGACCACCAGCTCTACCAGGTCGACGGCGGGCTGATGCTCACCTGGGACTCGGTGGACGAGCTGTTCCCCGCCGGCGTGCCGGACGCGATGTTCGACGCCTACCGACGCCTGCTGGAGTGGCTGCTCGCCGGGCAGTGGGACGGGCCGACGCCTCCGCTCGCGCCGCGGGCGCAGCTCGACGTGCGGGCGGCCGTCAACGCGACAGCGGCTCCGGAGGCGACGGCGTTGCTGCACCAGGGCTTCTTCTCCCGCGCCGCGGTCGAACCGGACCGGACGGCCCTACTGTGGGGTGACGACCGGATCGCCTACGGTGAGCTGGCCGACCGGGCGCTGCGCCTGGCCGGGCACCTGCGCGGGACCGGTGTAGCTCTCGGTGAGGCGGTCGCGGTCACGCTCCCCCGCGGACCCGGGCAGATCGTGGCCGTGCTCGGCGTGCTGGCCGCCGGCGGCGTCTACGTCCCCGTCGGCATCGACCAGCCGCCCGCACGCCGGGAGCGGATCCTCACCGCGGCCGGGGTGCGGACCGTGATCACCGATGAGGTACTCGAGGCGGCCCGCATCGCCGAGCCGCTTGCCGCCCCCGTACCCGTCGACCCGGACGCGCTCGCCTACGTGATCTTCACATCCGGCTCCACCGGAGAACCCAAGGGCGTCGAGATCACCCACCGCTCCGCCGTCAACACCATCGACGACATCAACCAGCGCTTCCACATCGGCCCCGACGACCGGGTCCTCGCCGTGTCCGCACTGGACTTCGACCTGTCCGTCTACGACATCTTCGGACTCCTCGCCGCCGGCGGCGCGCTGGTGCTCGTCGCCGAGGCAGACCGCCGCGACCCCGACGCCTGGTCACGCGCCTGCCACACGCACGGCGTCACGGTCTGGAACTCCGTCCCCGCCCTGCTCGACATGCTGCTCGTCGCCGCCGGGACGACACCGACCGGTCTGCGGCTCGCCCTCGTGTCCGGCGACTGGGTCCCCCTCGACCTGCCCGACCGGCTCCGCGTGGCCGGCGACGGCCGATGTCGCCTGATCGCATTGGGCGGCGCCACCGAAGCCGCCATCTGGTCCAACCACTTCGACACCGCACACCAACCACCCGGATGGACCTCGATCCCCTACGGCCACCCGCTGACCAACCAACAGTTCCGCGTCGTCGACGACCACGGACGCGACAGCCCCGACTGGGTACCCGGCGAACTCTGGATCGGCGGCACCGGCGTGGGGGGGGGGGGGCCCCCGGCCCCCCCCCCACCACCCCCCCCCACCGAGGACCACAGCCGACCACACCCGGGACCCCCCCCCCCCCC
>JAKDNL010000123.1 GCA_030451825.1 Pseudonocardia sp.
CGCAGCTGGCCGGCGTCATGTCGATCGTCGGGAAGGCGTCCGCGGAGTCCCAGGGAAAGGCGTTCGACACCGACGCCGACGCGCAGCGCACGGCCGCGATCGAGGCCCAGATCAACGACGAGTCGCACGCGTTCTACGTCACCGCCCGCCTCTACGACGACGGGATCATCGACCCCCGCGACACCCGCACCGTGCTGGGGATGTCGCTGTCCGCCGTGCACTCGACCACCGTCGCAGGCCGTCGCGGCTTCGGCGTCTTCCGGATGTGAGTGAGAAGATGATCAGAAAGTTGCTGGTCGCCAACCGGGGTGAGATCGCGTCGAGGGTGATGCGGACCGCGCACCGGTTGGGCATCTCGACGGTGGCGGTGTACTCGGATCCGGACGCCGACGCGTCGTTCGTCGAGCTTGCGGACGAGGCGGTGCGGCTGCCCGGCGCGACGCCGGGCGAGACGTACCTGCGCGCGGACAAGGTGATCGCCGCGGCCCGGGCGACCGGCGCGGACGCGGTGCACCCCGGGTACGGGTTCCTGTCCGAGAACGAGGCGTTCGCCCGCGACTGTGCCGCGGCCGGGCTGACGTTCGTCGGGCCCTCGCCGGAGGCGATCGCGTCGATGGGCTCCAAGCTGGAGGCCAAGGCGCTGATGGAGGCCGCCGGGGTGCCGGTGCTGCCCGGCGCCACCGTCACCGAGGGCACCGACCTCGCGGCGGTGGCCGCGGAGATCGGGTTCCCGGTGCTGGTCAAGGCCGCGTTCGGCGGCGGCGGGCGCGGGATGCGGGTCGTGCACTCCCCAGCGGACCTGACCGAGGCCGTGGACGGGGCGCGGCGGGAGGCGGCGTCGGCGTTCGGCGACGGGACCGTGTTCCTGGAGCGCTTCGTCGTCGACCCGCGCCACGTCGAGGTGCAGATCCTGGGCGACACGCACGGCGCCGTCGTGCACCTCTTCGAACGTGAGTGCTCCATCCAGCGGCGCTATCAGAAGATCGTCGAGGAGTGCCCGTCGCCGGCCGTGGACGACGCGCTGCGCGAGGAGCTGGGCGCGGCCGCGGTCGCGGCGGGCAAGGCGATCGGTTACTCGGGCGCCGGGACCGTGGAGTTCGTGCTGGAGAAGGGGGAGCACGCCGATAGGGGGAGCTTCTTCTTCCTGGAGGTCAACACGCGACTGCAGGTCGAGCACCCGGTGACCGAGCTGGTCACCGGCCTGGACCTGGTCGAGCAGCAGATCAGGGTCGCCGAGGGCGAGGTTCTGGGCCCGGATGTGACGGGCGCGCGGATCGACGGGCACGCGATCGAGGTGCGGCTCTACGCCGAGACCGTCGCGCGTGGCGACGACGGCGTGGCGACGTACCTGCCTGCGACCGGGACCCTGCACCGCTTCGAGGTATCGGGCAGTATCGATGCGCGCTCCGCCGGCGCTCCGCACGGTGTGCGGGTGGACACCGGCGTCGTCGACGGGTCGGTGGTCTCGCCGCACTACGACCCGATGCTGGCCAAGGTGATCGCATACGGCCGCACCCGTGCCGAGGCGGCCCGCACGCTGGCCCGTTCGCTGGCCGGGGCGGCGCTGCACGGGGTCACCACGAACCGCGACCTGCTGGTCGGGATCCTGCGCGAGCCGGAGTTCCTGGCCGGACACACCGACACCGGCTACCTCGTCCGGCACGACCCGGTCGCGCTCGGCAGCGGCACGCTCGGCGCCGGCGGGGTCCGGCACGCTGCGGCGGCCGCGCTCGCGGCGCAGGCCGGGAACCGTGCGTCGGCGCGGGTGCTGGGCGGGATGCCGTCCGGGTTCCGCAACGTCGGCGGGTCCCCGCAGCGGACCGGTTACACACTCGGCGACCGCGAGCTGGAGGTGACCTACCGGTTCCGCCGCGACGCCCACGGCGCCGCGCGGCCGGGCGTCGCGGGCGCGCCGTCACCGGGCGGGCTGGACGTGGCCGTGAACGGCGAGCCGTTTGGCGAGACCGTCGTGCTGCTCTCCGCGACGCCGGATGCCGTCGTGCTGGAGGTCGACGGGGTACGGCGCTCCTACGCGGTGCACCGCCGGGCCGGATGGTCCTACGTGGACGGCCCGGACGGGTCGGTGGCGCTGGCCGAGGTGCCGCGCTTCGCCGACCCGAACGCCGTCGCGCGGGCCGGGTCGCTGCTCGCGCCGATGCCCGGCACGGTGGTCCGCGTCCTGTCCGAGACCGCGGCGACGGTCACGGCCGGGCAGCCGCTGGTGGTGCTGGAGGCGATGAAGATGGAGCACACGGTCGCCGCACCCGGGGACGGCGTGCTGGGCGAGGTTCGGGTGAGCGCGGGCGACCAGGTCGACACCGGCCAGGTACTGGCCGTCGTCGGGGAGGCCGCCGTCGAGGAGCTGGGAGAGTCATGAACCTCGCGACACTGCTGCGCCGCAGCGCCGCCGACCACGCAGGGCAGGTCGCGCTGCGTCTGCCCGAACCCGACGGCACCGACACCGAGGTCGGCTACGCCCGCTTCGCCGAGTCGGCCGGGCGCTTCGCCGCGTTCCTGCGCGCCTCCGGCGTCGAACCGGGCGAGCGGGTCGGGTTCTTCCTGCCGAACGGGCTGGAGTATCTGGAGGGACTGCTCGGCGTGTGGCAGGCGGGCGCGGTCGGCGTCCCGCTGAACTACATGTTCCCGGACGCTCCGCTGCGCCACGCCGTGCTCGACAGCGGCGCGCGCTTCCTGCTGGTGCTCCCCGGGGACGTCGCCAGGCTGTGTGGCGTGCTCGGCGAGCAGACCCCGGAGCTGCTGACCCTCGGGGCTGGTGCTGATCCTCGTTCCGCTGACGCTCCTCTCGCCGGGAGCTACCAGGCGGCACTCGCGGCGCACGAACCCAGCCACGACGTCGTCCCGCGCCTGGACCGCGACGACGCGCTGCTGATGTACACCTCCGGATCCACCGGCGTCCCGAAGGGCGTTCGCCAGACCCACCGCAACATCGCGGCACAGGTCGAGGGCGTGATCGACCTCTACGAGATCGACGCGGCCGACCACGTCCTGAACTGCATGCCGCTGTTCCACGTCGGCGGGCTGCAGCTGGCGAGCCTGCCGGTGCTGCTGCGTGGCGGGCAGATCACGTTCATGCCGCGCTGGGACCCGATCGCCTGGCTGGACCTGGCCCAGCGGCTGCGTCCCACCTACGGCGGGCTGATCTCCACCATGATGATCGACGTCGGGAACCGGACGGTCGGTGCGCCGGTCGTGCTGGACTCGTTCCGGATCTGCATGTTCGGCGGCTCCCGCACCCCGACCGCGGCGATCGACCGGCTCGCCGCGGGCACCGGCATCGAGGGCATCGAGATCTACGGGCAGACCGAGCAGAGCGGCCTGGTCGTGTCCTACTCGCCCCGCGACGAGCGGCGGCCCGACTCGATGGGCAAGCCGATGGAGCAGGTGGTCAGTACCCGGCTCGTGCCGGTCGACGGGGGCGAGGACATCCTGCCCGGGGCGCCGGACGTCGGCGAGCTCTGGGTGCAGGGGGACGCCGTCTCGCCCGGGTACTGGAACGCGGCGAGCAGCGCAGGCGGATCGCCCACCGACACCGTGGCGCCGGGGCGGTGGTCCGACGGCTGGTTCCGGACCGGGGATCTGATGTCGAGCGATGCCGACGGCTACCTCTACTACGTCGACCGGATCGACGACATGATCGTCTCCGGCGGGGAGAACGTGTTCCCGCAGATGGTCGAGGAGCACCTGGCCGGCCATCCCGACCTGGCCGAGGTCGCCGTGATCGGCACCGCGCACGAGCGCTGGGTCGAGCAGGTCACGGCCGTGGTGGTGCCGAACAAGGCCGGTGTCACCGCCGACGGCGTCGCCGCCTGGTGCGCGAACCACCCGGACCTGCGCGGGATCCACCGTCCGCGCCGGATCGAGATCGTGGAGGCGTTGCCGCGGACCGGCAGCGGGAAGCTGAACCGCCCCGAGCTGAGGAAGAAGTTCCCGTGACCGCCATCGACGTTCCGAAGCCGACAATCGCCGCCGTCAACGGCGTCGCGTTCGCCGGCGGGTTCCTGCTCGCCCAACCTGTCCGCGCACCATGACCTGTCCGAGGCCTACGAGGTGGCCGACGAGATCTGGGCGCCGGTGTACCGCTCGGCGGCCGCGCAGGAGGGCCCGGCGGCGTTCCGGGACAAGCGCGCTCCGGTCTGGAAGGGGAGATAGACATGCCGGTGTCGATGGACGCGCTGGCCGACGACCTGGCCGCGGAGTCGGCCGTGCTGCGCGGGCTTCTCGCGCCCCTCCAGGAGCACGAATGGCGACTGTCCACTCCCGCCGCAGGCTGGAACGTCGGTGACCAAGTCGCGCACCTGGCCTACTTCGACGACGTCGCCGTGCGGTCCGCGACCGACCCGGACGCGTTCGTCGCGGACCGGGAGAAGATCGAGGCCGACGGCGGGATCAGCCCGGACACGGTCGCGGACCGCTTCCGCGGCCTGACCGGGACCCAGCTCCTGCCCTGGTTCGACGAGGCCCGCGAGCGGCTGGTCACGTCGTTCCGTGTCCTGGAACCGTCGTTGCGGGTGCCGTGGTTCGGCCCGCCGATGAGCGCCGCGTCGTCGCTCACCGCGCGGATCATGGAGACCTGGGCGCACGGGCAGGACATCGCCGACACGGTGGGCGTCACGCGCGAGATGTCACCCCGCCTCCGTCATGTCGCCCACATCGGGATCGGGGCCCGCGCGTACAGCTACGCCGTGAACGAGGTGGCGCTGCCCGCGGTCCCGATCCGGGTCGAACTCGACGCCCCGGACGGTTCGACGTGGACGTGGGGGCCGGACGGCGCGCCGGACCGCGTCACCGGGCCGGCCCTGGACTTCTGCCTCGCCGTCACCCAGCGTCGGCACCGCGACGACACCGCGCTCACGATCACCGGCCCGGCCGCGATCGAGTGGATGACGATCGCCCAGGCCTTCGCGGGCGCCGCCGGCACCGGTCGCGCAGCCGGCCAGTTCGCCAAGGGGAACGCATGACGCGCCCGATCCGTATCGGCAACTGCTCCGGCTTCTACGGCGACCGCGTCGCCGCGGCCAGGGAGATGGTCGACGGGGCCGACGCCGAATGGACACGGCATCGACGTCCTCTGCGGGGACTATCTGGCCGAGCTGACCATGCTGATCCTGGCCAAGGCGCAGGCCAAGGACCCCTCGGCCGGGTACGCGACGACGTTCCTCACCCAGGTCTCCGACGTGCTCGGCACGTGCGGCGAACGCCTATCTGGGCGGATGGGGGATCGCCGAGGCGCTCGGCGCCGGGGCCGACGTCGTGGTCACCGGACGCGTCACCGACGCCTCGCTCGTCGTCGGGCCGGCCGCCTGGTGGCACGGCTGGGGCCGGTCGGACTGCGACCAGCTGGCCGGGGCCGCTCACCGATACGGGCGGTCAGCGGCCTGGGAGCGAGGAGATGTCGGTTCGAACGGGCCCTTCCATGGACGCGATGGCGCGGTCGGCGACGTCGTGCATGAGCTTGCTCGCCGTCGCGTCCCGCAGATGCTCGAGGGCGAGGATGCACTCGAAACGTTGCTCGACCGAGAGGGTGCCCGGCTGGCACGGTGCCGGCGCGCCGTGCGACCCCCCGGACGGGGTCCGCACGCTCCCGTCGGTGACGTGCCAGTAGCGGTTCATTGCACCAGAGAGTACGCGACCGGTCACCCTCTCGAGGGTGCGTCCACCGACTGGTGCAGCCCTTCGGGCGACCCTGTCGACGACAGTGCGTAGGCATGGGGTCACCGGTGGGGTCTACGGGCGGGACCGACCGGTGGAGCGCAACCCGAAGGGCGGTGTGGGCGGCTGCGGTGACGGGGTTAGGGGCGGCCCGCCGTAGCGGACCTGGACCTGGTTGCGGCCACCGCGTTTCGCGGCGTAGAGCGCCGCGTCGGAGACCTCCAGCAGTTCCGTGAGCTCGGTCCCAGCCGAGGGGTAGACGGCGGCACCGACCGAGATGCTGATGTCGGCGATCGTCAACGGCCCCTCGGGGGTCGCGACCTCGAGGCGGAGCTGTTCGACCCGCGCTCGGATCCGCTCGGCGACGTCCCGGACCTTGCCGCCGCGCACGGCGGATTCGCTCAGGCCGCCGAGGGAGATCACGAACTCCTCGCCGCCGAAGCGTCCGGCCCGGTCGTTCTCGCGGACCTCGTGGATGAGGACCTGGGCGACGGCGTGCAGCACCTCGTCCCCGACGAGGTGCCCGTGACGGTCGTTGACCTGCTTGAAGTGGTCGAGGTCAAGGATGAGGACGGCGGCGATCCGGCCGTCGCGCCGGGCCTGGCGCAGCAGGGTGGTGGTCTGCCACCGCCAGGCGTCGGGGTTGAGCAGGCCGGTCTTGGCGTCGGTGGTGGCGCGGGCTTCGAGTTGTCGCACCAGCGTCGACTGCTCCAGCAGCAGCAGCGGCGGGAACATCAGCAGCAGCACGAACGCCGATGCGCTCCCGAGGACCACGGCGGCGAGCCCGCCCAGACACAGCGTGCCCACCTCCAGCATGATCTCGCCCCCGGCGAGGATCCTCAGGAAGGAGGATCCGGGCTGGGAGAGCCGGATCGCGGACACGACCAGCAGTGTGTTGACCGTGGTGTAGGCGAGCAGGCCGAGCACCAGGGCACTCATCCCGCGGTAGGTGGTGAGCAGGCCGGCGTCGACGTCGAACAGCGTGCGGGTCCCCGCGACGGCGTAGATCGCCAGGACGACCGTCGAGGTACTGAAGATCTGCCGGTGCGGCGGGGTCTTGGACGGGCGGAAAACCCGGAAGTAGAGGTGCGTATAGGTGATCACGACCGCCGCGCCGGCCAGTAGCGGGGGCAGCAGCAGCGCCGCCGCGAATGTCCAGACCGAGCTGAGGTCGACGTAACGGGTCTCGGCGATCCGACGCCGGACCCGTTCGGCGCCGATGGAGAGCTCGGCGTGAATGGCGGCAGCGACGACGAGTGTCGTCATCACGAATGCCTGATGCGATCCGATCCCCGCCGGGGCACTGCGCGGCAGGTCGACTATGACAAGCGTCACCGCTGCGGTCTCGACCAGGAGAAGTAATGCCCGGACCCGGGTCGGAAGTCTCCACAACGCCCATCGGGCAGGGAGGAGCCCGGAAAGTCGCACAGCTATCGACCTGGCCGGTCGATCAGGATTTCCGGACAACCGCTCGGACCTTTGATCGGGGTCTGATCGTCAGGATATCGAATGATCTGGTTATCTCCGCTGGTCAGCGCACCGTGAACGCACGCGGGGCGACAAGCGGTATCTCATGGGGGACGAGCGTGCAAGACCTCACAGGATTGGTGACGCAGTGTAGTCATGGATCCACTCAAAGACGTATACTTCACTCTGCGGTGGTCGAATGGACACCGCTGGTGATCATTCTACCGGCTGCCGACGACCGTGCGTCGCGGAGCGCGCCGGAATCCCCCTCGGAGGAGGCACAGCACATGCGCAACTGGAACTGGTGAACAGCCGACCGGATGTCGGCGTCATGATGAATCAGACCTGCAGGACGGATCGTGCGACGGTGATCGCCGGTCCGGTGACGTCCTCGACGGGCCCGGAACCTCAGGATGCGGGGAAGCCCGATCGCAGTGTCTCGGTCCGTGTGACGGCGGCGTGCACCGGGGTGAGATCGGTGGCGGGGGTGATCGGTTCACCGCCCGGGCCGGTGGTGGCGTCGCAGTACCAGAGCGCGTCCCGGGTCGGGGTGACCTCGTCCGGATAGCGGCCGAGGTCGACGCCGCGGCCCGCCGCTCCGTGCGCCGCACCGGCGTGATGCGCGACCAGTGCGACGATCCGAGCTCCGTAGCCACGGACGTCGAGGAAGCGGGCGCCGTCGAGCGGGGCGAACCCGGTGCGCGCGACCACCGGAGATCCCCCGATGCCGTGCAGGATCGCCGCGATCATCAGCGGATCCCGGTCGACGCCGGGTAGCTCGGACAGCTCCCGCGCCCGGATCGCGACGTGCTGGGCGCGCAACCACAGCTCCGGCGCCCGTGCGGCCAGCAGCGTCTCGGCCAGCGCACGTGCGTCGTCGAACCGGGGCATCCTCCGAACCCTAGAGGCGCACCATCCACGCGTCGCACCCGTTCCCGTGCCCTCGCACGCGATATTCCGCGTGCGAGGGCCACCGATCCCGCGCGAGACCGGGGTCAGACCTTCTCGTCCTCCTCCTCGGACGCGGTGTCGGTGGCGGGGCGGCGAGTGGAGATCGCCTTCACCACCAGCGGGACCACGAACAGCGCCACGATGAGGGTGTAGACGATGATCGACAGTGGCGTGGAGACCAGGGTGCTGACGTCGCCGTCGGCGATCTGCAGGGCGCGGCGCAGCTGCAGCTCCGCGTCCGGTCCGAGGATCACGCCGATGATCGCCGGGAGTACCGGCAGGCCGTAACGGCGCATCAGGAACCCGACGCCGCCGATCGCGAGCAGGACGAGCAGGTCCACCGGCTGCCCACTGACGGCGTACGCGCCGACGCAGGCGAAGAACAGGATGCCCGCGTACAGGTAGGGACGCGGGATCCGCAGCAGCTTCGCCCAGGCCGGGGCGAGCGGCAGGTTCAGCACCAGCAGCAGCACCAGGCCGATGAACAGGCTGGCGATCAGCGTCCAGACCAGCTCCGGCTCGCGTTCGAACAGCATTCCGCGTCGACCGACACGGGAGGGCCGGGCGGGGATACGCGGAGGTGCTTTCCGGGAATCCTTTCGCGAACCGTCTCGGTTCACGAAGGGTTCTGCAGAACAAGGGTGCCGAGGAGGGGTGTCGAGGGCGACCTCGCCGGCCCCGGAGCGCGGGCGGTGTGCGCTGGTCCGCCGGCACACCGATGCGGGCGGGAGATCGTCCGTCAGCGGCGCAGGGCGCCCTCGGCCGACGCGGCGTGCGCGAGAAGCACCTCGGCCAGCGGCACGATCACCGACGACGGCAGCGCGTGCCCCATCCCCGGGATCCGCACCAGGCGCGCGGCCGGGCCGATCCGCTCGGCCAGGTGCGCGGCATGCGGGGGCGGGTGGACCGGGTCCTCGGGTGCCTCGACGACCAGCGTCGGGACGGTGACGTCGGAGAGCTCGTCGCCGCGGTCGAGCCCGTCCGGGTCGGCCTCGGCGTGCACGGCCTGAGCGTCCGACCGCCCCGCGTGCGCGATCAGGTGCTGCTCCAGGGCGCGGAACTCCAGCCCGTCGAACGGCAGACCGCCGCCGCTGAGACGTCGCCGGTACTCCACCCGCCAGGCCAGCTCGCCCCGCTCGTCGCGGGGGTCGGTCATCTCCTGCCACATCCGCAGCACGTCGCGGGCCGGGCCGGGCAGCGGCGGGTCGTCGGTGCCCTCCAGGGCGGTGGTGCACAGCAGGGCCGCACCGGCCAGGCGTTCCGGGTGATCGAGCAGCAGCAGCTGGGCGAGGGTGCCGCCCAGCCCCATCCCGGCGACGTGCGCCCGGCCGACATCGCAGGCGTCCAGGACCGTGACCGCGTCGCCGGCCAAATCGGCCAGGCCGTAGGGGTGCTCCTCGAACGCGTGCGTGGACCGGCCCGTGTCGCGGTGGTCGTAGCGGATCACCCGGTGCCGCGTACGCAGCCGCTCCACCAGCGCGTCCGGCCAGGTCAGGCCGGGGTCGTCGGCATCCATCACGAGCAGGATCGGCTCGTCCGCCGGCTCCGATGCGGTGTCCGGGGACGTGCGCACGGCGGGGAGGTCCTGCACCCACAGGTGCACTCCCTGCTCGACCTCGACCTCGCGTTCCACACGCGCAGCCTGCCATCGGCGACGAGGCCGGCACCCACCACCCCGGAGACGACACCGGCCCGGCCCCCACGAACTCGGGGCCGGGCCGGATCGGTGTATCGGGAAGGTCAGCCGACCTTCTCGATCAGCGCTGCGCGCTGACGGTCGCCGAGGCCGGCGGCACGACGGGAGACGTCGATGCCGGTCTCCTCGAGCACCTTGGTGACCTTGGCGGGCCCCCAGCCGGGAACGCTCTTGAGCAGGTCCGCGACCTTGGTCTTACCGACGATCTGGTCGGTCTTGGCTCGGCCCAGGACCGACGGGATCGTCTCCTCCCCGCTCGCGATCTTGTCGCGGAGCTCCTTGCGGGCGGTGCGCGCGGCAGCCGCCTTCTTGAGCGCCTCCTGGCGCTGTTCGGGGGTCAGGGTGGGCAGTGCCATCGCTGACAACTCCTCTCGGTTCCACGCACCCGGAGCGGGTGAGCATGATACGACTCGCGGATCGCCGTACAGACTGGCAGAGCCACGTTCGGTACCTGCGAGAACCCCCAGTTCAGGGCGTGTCGCGCGGCTCCGGCGACCAGATGGGGTATTGATTTGTCCGGTTTCCGGATCCGCGACGATCGCTCGCCGCAGGCTCGGTGTCGTTCATCACCGGCGGTGCACACACGGTGACGACCTGCAGGTCATCGACCGTGTGTGCCTGCCCGCCACCGGTGGGTCAGGACGCGGCCTCGGGTATCTCGTGTCCGGCGTCCCCGGCGCGGTGGTGCTCCGCGGCGATGCCCTCGTCGTAGGTGGCCCGGACGCTGATCAGGCGGTGACCGCGGTTGCGGGCGAAGCGCAGCGAGCGCACCCAGTTGAACAGCGTGCCGAGCCGGTTGCCCCAGCCGATCAGGAACATGACGTGCACGTAGCACCACAGCATGTACCCGAGCCATCCGGTGACCTTCAGGCCCCGTGCGTCGGCGACGGCCTCGCGCGCCCCGATCGTGGCCATGCTGCCCTTGTCGAAGTACTTGAACGGCGCCGGCGTGGTGTCGTCGCCGCGGCTGCGGGATGCGATCAGCTTGCCGACGTAGGCGCCCTGCTGCATCGCCACCTGTGCCACACCGGGGAGGCGGTCGATGGTGGAGACCATGTCGCCGATGGCGTAGACGTCGTGGCGCTCGGGCAGGCTGCAGTCCGGGTCCACGGCCAGTCGACCGGCGCGGTCGACCTCGGAGCCGGTGGCCTTGGCCAGCATCGCGGCGAGCGGCGAGGCCTGCACCCCGGCCGCCCACACCTTCGTCCGGGCCACGAACCGCTCTTCGCCCTTCGGGCTCTTCACCGTGATCGAGTCCGCGTCGATGTGGGTGGCCATGCTGTTGAGCCGGACCTCGACGCCCTTGTCCTCGAGGGTCTTCTGCGTGTACTTCTGCAGCTTCTTCGCGAACGGCGGCAGGACCGTCGGCGCCCCGTCCAGCAGGATGATCCTCGCCTTGCGGGTGTCGATCGAGCGGTACTCCCGCGGCAGCACGTGCCGGGCCAGCTCGGAGAGCTGACCGGCGAGCTCGACCCCGGTCGGGCCGGCGCCGACCACGACGAACGTCATGTAGGCCTCCTGCTCGGCCGGGTCCTGGGAGACCTCGGCCAGCTCGTAGGCCCCGAGGATCCGGCTGCGCAGCAACCGGGCGTCCTCGATCGACTTCATGCCGGGCGCGTGCTCGGCCCACTCGTCGTGCCCGAAGTAGGCGTGCGTCGCGCCACCGGCGACGACGAGCGTGTCGTAGGGCAGGTCCATGTGCTGGCCGTCCGGCGCCGCCGCGTGCACGATCTTGCGCTCGAGGTCGATGTCGCCGACCTCGGCCAGCAGCGTGCGGACGTTGCGCTGGGTCTTGAGTACCCGGCGCAGGGCCGGGGCGATCAGGCCGGGGGACAGGATGCCGGTCGCGACCTGATAGAGCAGCGGCTGGAACAGGTGATGGTTGGTGCGGTCGATCACCGTGATGTCGACGTCGGCCTTGCGCAGCGCCTTGGCCGTCTGGACGCCGCCGAAGCCGCCCCCCACGATCACAACCTTGTGCCGTTCCTGCCGGTCGTGCCCTGCCGTCGCCACGTCGTCCGCCCCTCAGTCGGGTCGCGCGCGCTAGCGCGCTCCTGGTCCACCGAGTAGGCGGCCTCCGTGACGGGTGCCCCGGGGCCGATCCGGTCGACAACTGCGGCGACACCGACCCGGCCGACCTCCGACCGTACGAACCTGCCGCTGCCTGGGCAAACGGGACGAGCCATTCGGGCGCACCTGATGCCGAAACTCACAGGCACGGAGCGTTCGGGGGCCCTCGGCCGTGGCAAGGTGGTCGTATGTGCGGGATCGTCGCGGCATTCGGTGACATCGACCACGGCCGGCATTTCGGCAAGTACGAGCGGATGCTCGGCAAGGTCGCGCACCGCGGCCCCGACGACACCGGCGTGCACGTCGAGAAGTCGGCATGGCTGGGCCACCAACGCCTGTCGATCATGGACGTGAGCGGCGGGCACCAGCCGATGGCCGACGCGGCCGAGTCCGCCTGGATCGTCGGCAACGGCGAGATCTACAACCACGAGCGGATCTCCTCGGCCTTCCCGGACGGCACCGTGCGCACCGGCTCGGACACCGAGGCCGCGCTGCACGCGGTGATGCGCGACGGCCAGATCGCCGTCGGCTCGCTGAACGGCATGTTCGCCGTGGCGATGGCGCGCACCGACGGGAGCGGCCTGGTGGCCCGGGACCCGATGGGCGTGAAGCCGCTGTACTGGATCCCGCCTACCACCGTCGACGAGAGCGTCCCCTACACCTCGCCGGACCCGGACGCGACCGTGCTGTTCGCCAGCGAGCTGCGGGCGTTCGACGTCGAGGACCGGCCTCAGGTCGAGTCCTTCCCGCCCGGCTGCCTGTGGAGCCCGTCGAGCGGGCTGGTGCGCTACGCCGACGCGGTCCCGGTCGAGGTCCGCCCGGCCCGGCGCGCCGAGTACCCGATGTGGGACAACGTGGTGCTCGACGAGGTCCGCGAGGCCGTCATCGCCGCCGTGAAGCGCCGGATGATGAGCGACGTCGGCGTGGGCGTGTTCCTCTCCGGCGGCCTGGACTCGGCACTGGTCGCCGCGATCGCCGCCCCGCTGGCGCGGGCCAACGGGGAGGTGCTGCCGACGTTCGCGGTCGGCACCGAGGGCTCGGGTGACCTGGTCGCCGCGCGCAAGGTCGCGGCGCACATCGGCTCGGACCACCACGAGATCGTGGTGACGCCCGAGGACATCAACACCGCGCTCGACCAGGCGGTCACGGTGATCGAGCACTACGACCCGGCCCTGGTCCGCAGCGCGGTGCCGAACCTGCTGCTGGCCCAGGAGGCGTCGAAGAAGGTCAAGGTCGTGCTCACCGGCGAGGGCGCGGACGAGCTGTTCGCCGGCTACTCCTACATCCACGGCGACGAGTACGCCGACCCGGACGCCCTGCACACCGAGCTGGTCCGCTCGCTCGAGCAGCTGCACCACCTGAACCTGCAGCGCTGCGACCGCACCACGATGTACTTCGGCCTCGAGGCCCGCGAGCCGTTCCTGGACTCCGCGCTGGTCCGCACGGCGCTGGCGCTGCCCCCGGAGTGGAAGCAGCGGCCGGACGGGCGCCCGGAGAAGGCGATCCTGCGCGAGGCGTTCACCGGCTGGCTGCCCGAGGACCTGCTCTGGCGGGGCAAGGAACAGTTCGGCGACGGATCGGGCGCCGGCACCGTGCTCGCCGCGCTGGCGAAAGAGAAGGCGAACGACGCCGACACCGGATCGGTCCCGGAGCAGCCCGAGCACAGCTGGGCGCTGCGCAGCGACGAGGAGTTCCTCTACTACGGGATCTGGCAGCGCAACTTCGCCGGCATCCGCCCCGACCACACCCTCGGCGCCTTCGCGACCGCATAACCCGTGCGCGGAAATCGTCGCCGGAGCAGCGATATCCGCGCACGACCTACAGGTCGCCGCCCTCGTCGAGGAGGCGGTCCACCTCTCTGCGGATCAGGCCCAGGCGGGCCTCGCGGACCAGCGGGATGTCGCGGCGTCGGCGGCGGACCTGGTTGATGTCGATGTCGACGTTGAGGACGTGCTCCTCGTGCTCCACGCACTCGGCGACGACCTCGCCCCACGGGTCGACGATGTGGCTGCCGCCCCAGAAGCGCAGCTTGCCCTCGTCGCCGACGCGGTTCACGAACACCACGTAGAGCTGGTACATCCGGCCGAAGAACTGGGTGATTCCACGCCAGTAGTCGCGGCTGTCGTAGCGCTCCGGGAACATCGACTGCGCGCTGGCCGCGGGCACCAGCATCACCATCGCGCCGTCCTGCGTCGCCAGGAACGCCAGCTGCGGCTGCCAGGCGTCGTTGCAGATCAGGGTGGCCGCGCGGTGCCGCCCGCCGCGCACCGGGAACGCCCGCGAGGTCTGGCCGGGCAGGAAGTGCTTGCGCTCCTCGAAGATCGAGTAGTTCGGCAGGTAGAGCTTGCGGTGCACGTGCACCAACCGCCCGGCCTCGTAGTAGGCGGCGCTGTTGTAGGTGTGCAGACCGTGCGCCTGGGCTTCCGGGAACGAGAGCAGCACCCCGCCGGGCGTCTTGTCGGCCAGACGGCCCAGCCGTTCGTCGTCCAGGGTCATCGAGACGTCCTCGTCGACCTCGCCGACGCCGAACCCGGACAGGAACAGCTCCGGAAAGATGACGATGTCGGAGCCGTCCGCCGCGGCGTCGATGATCACCTTCTCGGCGCGGTCGACGTTGGCGTCGACGTCACCGAGGCGGGAGTCGAGCTGGGCGAGGGTGATCCGCATCGGCATATTGTGCGGCCCGCGGGCCCCGGTGGATATGCCGGGCGCCTCGTTCCGGCGCCGGACTACTCGCCCGCGGTACCGGGGGCGGGGGCGCCCGACACGCTCGCGCACGCATCCTGCACCGACACCGGTG
>JAKDNL010000725.1 GCA_030451825.1 Pseudonocardia sp.
CCGCGATGTCGACCGGGCGCCGGTTGTCCGGGTCCACCAGCGAGTACTCGAACAGCTCGGTGCCCTGGTAGACGTCCGGCACGCCCGGCCCGGCCATCTGCAGCAGCTTCTGGCCCAGCGAGTTCGACCACCCCGCTTCGGCGATCCCGTCGACGAACGCGGCGATCTCCGCGCACAGCTCGGTGTCGCCGAGCACCGCCGACGGCCAGGCCGCGATCGCGTCGTCCACCTCGGGGCGGGCGTCGACGTGGCTGGTGACGAGCTTGGCCTCCTTGGCGGCCTTGCCCAGGTAGCCGGCCAGGCGCTGCGCGTCGATCGGCCAGGCGCCGACGAGGCTCTGCCAGGCCAGCAGGTCCAGCGACCGGTCCGGCAGCGGGTGGCGCACCGACCAGCGGCGCACCCGCCCCGCCCAGTCACCGGGACGCTCGGAGAGCACCGCCAGCCGTGCCCGGACGTCCTCGGAGCGCTTGGTGTCGTGTGTGGACAGCGTCGTCATCGTGTGCGGTGTGGACGCCTCGCGGGCGGCCGCGCCGGCGTGGAACTCGGGCGGCGAGACCCCGAACCGCGACGGGTCGCCGCCCACCTCGTTCAGCGCGACGAACCGGTTGTAGCGGTAGAACGCGGTGTCCTCGACGCCCTTGGCCATCACCATGCCCGAGGTCTGCTGGACCCGGGTGGCGAACTCGCTACGGGGCTCGGCCAGCAGCGCGACGTGCAGGTCGGCGAGCACCGCGCCCAGGTCGGGACGGCGGGTGCGGGCCACCGCGACGGCGGTGTCGGCGTCCGCGCGGCCCTCGGGCAGGTAGCTGCGGTAGCCCGGGAAGCCGCAGAGCAGCTCGGCGACGGCGTCGTTGAGGTCGCGGGCGGAGACGGTGCCCGGGTCGGTGCCGGCACCCGGTCCGGAGCGGTAGGCGTCGGCGATCCGGCGCACCTCGGCGACCAGCAGCTCGTCGGCGACCAGGTGCCGGCCGATGTTCTCCACGGTGTGCGCGTGCAGCTTCTCCCCGGTGTGCTCGGCCGCGAACTGGGTGAGCAGCCCCGCACCGTCCGGGTCCACGAACACGCCGCAGACCTCGCGCAGCGCCTCGTAGCCGGTGGTGCCCTCGACCGGCCAGGACACCGGCAGCGTCTCGCCCACGTCGAGGATCTTCTCCACCAGCAGCCAGCGGTCCGGCCCGATCTCGCCGCGCAGCCGGCGCAGGTAGGCACCCGGGTCGGAGAGCCCGTCCGGGTGATCGACGCGCAGACCGATGATCGTGGGGTCCTCGGCCAGCCAGCGCAGCACCTCGCGATGGGTGTCGGCGAAGACCTCCGGGTCCTCGACGCGCACCGCGGCCAGGTCCGAGACGTCGAAGAACCGCCGGTAGGTCAGCTCGGCCGCGCCGCGGCGCCAGGACACCAGGCGGTAGTGCTGGCGCTCGTGCACCTCTTGTGGGGTGCCGTCCCCGCCGGTGCCGGGCGCGACCGGGAGCACGTGCTCGTAGTAGCGCAGCTCGTCGCGGTCCGGGGAGAGCTCCAGCTGGCCCAGCGCGTCCTCGGCGTCCGCGTCGAGGATCGGCAGCAGCACCGGACCGGCACCCCAGTCGATGTCGAAGTGGTGCGCGACCCGCGACGACTCGCCGTGCGTGAGCACGTCCCACCACCAGGGGTTCTCCTTCGGCACCGCGACGCCGAGGTGGTTCGGGACGATGTCGAGCAGCATCGACAGCCCGGCTGAGCGCAGTGCGGCGAGCAGCGCCAGCCGGCCGGCCTCGCCGCCGCGCTCGGCGGAGACCCGCGTCGGGTCGACGACGTCGTAGCCGTGGTTCGAGCCGGTGCCCGAGGCCAGCAGCGGGGAGGCGTAGAGCGCCCCGACCCCGAGCCGCTCCAGATAGCCGACGATCGCCGCGGCGTCGTCGAACGTCCGGTCCTTCGACAACTGCAGCCGGTAGGTCGAGCCGGGTAGTGAGCGCTTGCGCTGTATCGATGATTCGCTCGCGGGCTCGCTCATGGGGGTCTCCGATCAGCCCTTCCGTCGCAGGACCAGCAGCGAACGGGCCGGCACGTTCAGTACCGAACCGGCTGCGACCGGCGTGATGTCCGGGGCGCCGGCGCCGTTGGCCACCGGGGGGTGCACCTGGCCGGACGCGGTGTCGACCACGGTCTCCCAGGCCGAGCCGAACTCGGACGGGGGCAGCGTGGCGTCGATGTCGCACCAGTAGCTGTTGAACAGCATCAGGAAGGAGTCGTCGGTGACCCGGGCGCCGCGGGAGTCCACGTCGGCGATGCCTTCGCCGTTGAGGAACACCTGCATGCACTTGCCGTGGTCGTAGTCCCAGTCCTCCTCGGTCATCTCCTTGCCCGAGGGGGAGAACCAGGCGATGTCGGCGAGGACGCCCTTGCGCTTGCGCCCGATCGGGCGCCCGGCGAAGAACCGGCGGCGCCGGAACACCGGGTGCGCCGCGCGCAGCGCCGCCACCCCCGAGATGAACCCGATCAGCTCGGCGTTCTTACCGGCCAGCGACCAGTCCTGCCAGGAGATCTCGTTGTCCTGGCAGTAGACGTTGTTGTTGCCGCCCTGGGTGCGGCCCAGCTCGTCGCCGTGCAGCAGCATCGGGACGCCCTGGCTGAACAACAGTGTCGCCAGGTAGTTGCGCTGCTGCTGTGCCCGCAGGGCGAGCACGGTCGCGTCGTCGGTGGGGCCCTCGACGCCGCAGTTCCAGGAACGGTTGTGGCTCTCGCCGTCGTTGCCGTCCTCGCCGTTGGCCTCGTTGTGCTTGTCGTTGTAGGACGTCAGGTCGGCCAGGGTGAACCCGTCGTGCGCGGTCACGAAGTTGATCGAGGCGTAGGGGCGGCGGCCGTCGTCCTGGTAGAGGTCCGAGCTGCCGGTGATCCGGGAGGCGAACTCGCCGAGCGTGCCCTCCTCGCCGCGCCAGAAGTCGCGGACGGTGTCGCGGTACTTGCCGTTCCACTCGGTCCACAGCGGCGGGAAGTTGCCGACCTGGTAGCCGCC
>JAKDNL010000124.1 GCA_030451825.1 Pseudonocardia sp.
ACCATGATCAGCTCACCGTGACGCAGTCGTCCTCGTGCAGGCTGGCGGTCAACACCACGTGATCGGGAGCCCGAGGGCGTAGGCGTAGGTCCGGCGGGTCTGGGCACTGCCGTAGCCGGCGAGCCATTGAGCGACGAGCGCGCGCAGGGCGTCGGGGTCGTCGACACCGGGCCACCCGCCGTCGGACTCGGGTCCGACGTCCGGTGCCGCGGCCGGTCGGGGGAGGCTCGCCAGCACCGCGACCGGCCCGGGCGCCGCGTCGTGGGTCGTCTCGTCGGGCACGCCGTGATCGTCTCCCACCACCCACCGAGCCGGCCGTCGACCCGCCGGACGCCGGCGTCAGACCCGGCGGATCCGTGCCAGCCAGGCCGGGACGTCGACGCGGTCGCCGGTCGGCAGGCCGAGGGCGGCGCTCTGGTGCTCGCGCACGACGCCGCGGTAGGTGCTCGTCGCGACGTCCTCGACCTCCCAGCCGGGACGGTCGAACGCGGCGCGGATGTCGGACTCGTCGACCTCGGGCCCGAAGCCCGGCCCGCGGCTGGACAGAGCCAGTAGGTGCAGGTACCCGCCCGGGGCGCACACCTCGTGCAGCGCCTCGGCGTAACGGGCCTGGTCACCGGCGTCGAAGATGTGGAACAGGGCGCTGTCCAACACGGTCTCGAACCCGCCCGGCCCACCGAGGTCGCGCAGCCCGGCCGGGTCCAGGGCGTCGACATCGCTGAACCGTGCCTCGACCCCGCGCTCCGAGGCCGCGGCGCGGGCGCGGGCCAGCGCGGACGGGGCGGCGTCGGCGCCGAGAACGTCGTAGCCGAGCGTGACCAGGTGGATCGTGTGCTCCCCGGTGCCGCAGCCGATGTCGAGCACGCGGCCGCGGAAGCCGCCGTCGCGTTCCAGGGCGACGACGGCCGGTTGCGGCTCGTCGATCACCCACGGGGGTGTCCCGTCGACGTAGGCCTTCTCGAAGTGGTCGGTGGTCGGTGTGACGTCCACGGTCGGCTCCTCTGGTCGGTGTCGGTACCGACCGTGCAACCTCGACCCGGCTCGAGGTCAAGACCGGGTCCCGAACGGCGGAACGCGCGCGGACCTCACCGATGCGAGTGCGGGCGATCCGCGACCGGGCCGGTCGCGCGCGGTGGCCGGTCAGGTGCGGTTGTCGTACGGTGGCTCGATGGCGTTTCCGCTGGTGACCGACCGTCTGTTGGTCCGGTCGTGGGCCTTGTCCGATACCGAGGACGCGTTGGCGACCTACGGGGTCGCCGACGTCACCGGTTGGCTCACCCCGGCCACCGACCGGATCGGAGACACCGCCGCGATGCGCTCGGTGCTGGCAGCATGGGCCGAGGCGCAGGTCAATGCGGTGCCGCCGCGGGGCCGGTGGGCGATCGCGCGCCGTGACGTCGGCACGGTGGTGGGCGGGTTGGCGATCCGGCTGCTGCCGCCCTACAACGAGGACGACCTGGAGATCAGCTTTCAGCTGCGCCCGGACGCGTGGGGCCAGGGTTTCGCGACCGAGGCGGCGTCTGCGTTGATCGGGTGGGCCTTCACCCACGACGACGTCGAGGAGCTGTTCGCCGTGGTCCGCCCGGACAACACCGCAGCGATCGCCGCCGCGCGGCGGCTGGGTATGCACTGGGTGGGCGAGACCGACAAGTACTACGACCGCACCCTGCAGATCTACCGGATCCGGCCCGGCGATCTTGCCGTGGACCCCATCATCGAGCTCCCCGACGAGGTGTGAGCGGTCCATCAAGACCCGTTGCGGAGAGTGCGCA
This sequence comes from Pseudonocardia sp., assembly GCA_030451825.1. GTDB lineage: Bacteria > Actinomycetota > Actinomycetes > Mycobacteriales > Pseudonocardiaceae > Pseudonocardia. The sequence goes on from JAKDNL010000124.1 coordinate 1,773, forward strand.
TGGACTGGTTCCGTGTCACGCGGCTCGATCAGCGGACCTTCGCGATACGCGAGTGGCGCTACTGGCAGCGCAACAACACCTACCTGCTGCTGGGCACCGAGCGCGCGCTGCTCTTCGACTCGGGATCGGGTCGGCGCGACATCACGCCGGTGGTGCGGCGGCTGACCACGCTGCCGCTGTCCGTGATCTGCTCGCACACCCACTACGACCACATCGGCGACCATCGCAGCTTGTCCCGGTGGGCGCGGATCGCGATGGCCGACCTGCCCGCCACCCGCGCGATGAGCAGCGGCGCGGGGATTCACCCGCCGCTGTCGGCGCGGCTGGCACCGATGCCGCGACCGTTCCCGGTGCACGAGTGGTGGACACCGGGACGTCGGATCGATCTGGGCAACCGCACGGTCGAGCTGATCGCGCTGCCCGGCCACACCGTCGACTCGGTGGGTCTCGTCGACCGCGACCGAGGCTTCGTGCTGGTCGGGGACTTCGTCTACAACGCGCCGATTCTCGCCGCGCTGCCCTCGGCGAGTGTGTCCGACTACCTGCACAGCGCGCAGACGTTGCTCGAAGCCTGTCACGGGGAGCGGCTGCTGTGCGGGCACTACACACCTGACGTGCCCCCCGGGCGGCTTACCGAACTGCGCGCCGTCGCCGAATCCGCCCTGCAGCCGCGGAGCCGCACGATCCGGGCAGCCATGGTGGTCCGGCACGGGCGCACCACGTTGATCGCCGGCAGAGCCGCCCTACGTCGCCGCCGGCACTGACGCCCGCCGCGGCACGACCGGCTCCGCTGCTCCGCGTCCGTGCAGGCCGGTGTGTCAGGAGCACGACCCCGTCGGTGGATGCGGGTGTCCCGACCTCGTGGCGAGCGCGTAGGCCACCCCGAACGCGGCCATCGCGGCCATCCCCGTCCCGACCGCCACGCACCGGCGCTCCGCCTCCGCCTGGCTGCGCCCAGACCAGCCACCGGACACCACCGTGGCCAGGGCACCGGCCAGGTTCAGCCCGGCCCACGCCAGATTCAACCGGGGCGAGGAGTCCGGGCCGCCCAACGGCGTCATACCGCGCTTTCCCGCACACCCGAGCACCGCGTGCGGGACCGTGTTGACCAACAACGCTCCCTCGACGACATCGCGTCTCATCGCCACCCCCCGTCGAGCCCGCCCATCCCCGTCGCCCGGATCCGGCAGCCGATCCGTAAACTAACAGCGTGCATTTAACCCGGAACGATATATGAACGATGCTCATACAGCAACCGGTCCGCGTCGTCGCGGCGCACCACCGGCCGGACAGCGACTCACCCGCGAGGCCGTGCTCACCCGCGCCGAGGCGCTCATCGACCGCGACGGCGTCGCCGCGTTCAGCCTGCGTGCGCTGTCCCGCGAACTCGCCGTGCGCCCGGCCGCGCTCTACAACCACGTCACCAGCCGCGACGAGCTGCTCCAGGCCGTCACCGAGCGGTTCGTCGCCGGCTTCGACCTGACCGGCGTCGGCGAGCAGCCGTGGCCGCAGTGGGTGCGCTCGGTGGCGGTCGATCTGCGCCGGCGGATGCTCGACCACCCGGAGCGCGCGGAGCTGGTCCTCACCCGGGCACCCGGCACCCCGGCGAGCCGCACCTTCCTGCAGCGCTTCCTCGACGACCTGGTCGCGGCCGGCCTGGAGCGGTCCACCGCCCATGTCGCCTGGCACGTGATGATGGCTGTCGTCATCGGCGTCGTGCAGGTCGAGCGCCCACACGGGCCCGATCCGGCCGGCACGTTCGACGCGGTCCTCGACGTCGCGCTCGACGGCATCCTCGTCGCGGCGAGCCGTCCCCCGAGCGACCACATGACCGCCCTGCTGCACGCCCACCACTCCGCGGACGAGCCGACGAGTTCCGGCTGAGGCCCCGCCCACCGGCGAGCGGCCCGCGTTCGCGGAACGCGCGCGGACCTCACCGACGCGCGCGCCGCGGGACCCGGTTGGGTGCACGAGCGGCGCTCTCGTACGGCCCGGCTGCACGAACGGAGCTCTCGCCCAACCGGGGCAGCCCTCAGCTACGGACGACGAGCGTCCCGGCGGCATGGTCCCCGATGCGCTGCCGATTCTGCGAGCAGAGAATGACGATCCACCCCACGAGACCGGCGAAGATCATGTCGAGGATCAGCAGCACCGCGCGCCCCACGTGCTGACCGGCCGAGGCGCGCCCGCCGTGGACATCCACGATCCGCAGCCCCAGCAGCGCCATGCCCGGGGTCCGGCCGTTGCGGGAGGGGAGCACGATGAACACGGTCGCCCACACCGCGATCGTGAGCAGGACGGCGACGACGGACGGCCAGCCCGACGGCGCCGTCAGGCTGTTCAGCTCGGTGAGGCTGCCGGATACCGACCTGATCCCGCTGCCGGGGGCGAGCGCGTCCACCAGCAGTCCGAGCAGCGACAGCACGACTCCGGCCAGGAACACGTCCACGATGTACTGCACGATGCGGCGGCCCGTGACGCGGGTACGCCCGGTGTCGACGACGGTCATCGGTCCCCTACTCCCATGCGGTCGACCACCGGGCATCGGAGGTCGATGACGGATCGTGCACCGTTCCCGGCCGCATCACCGGCGCACACGTCGATGATCGAACCGATCCGACCGCACCGGGTGACGGCAGTACCTCGATCAGGTCCCGGCAGAACCGCGCGTGCGGCCCCGGGTATCAGCGGCCCCGGTAGGTAGCCCGTCCCGGGCCGTCGGTCAGGAACGAGCCGACGGCGGCCCGCAGGTCCTCGGTGGCGAACAGGGCCCCGGACATCTGCGGCGTGATCGCGTCGGCCGCGCGAACGCCCTCCCGGACGGCGGTGCCGACGAGCTGCTTGGTCGTCGCGTGCGCCGTCGTCGGGCCCCGCCGCCAGCGTCCTGGCGAACGTCCGGGCGGCGTCGGCGAACCCGTCGCGGGGCAGCACCCGATTCACCACGCCCCACCCGCGGAGCACCTCGGCCGGGAACCGCTCGCCGGTCAGGACGAGTTCCTTCGCCCGGGCCGGCCCGGCGCGTTCGGCGAGCCGCTGCGGTCCGCCCATCGACGGGGTGAGGCCGACGACGATCTCGACCAGCCCGAAGGAGGCGCTCTCCGTGGCGAGCAGCAGGTCGCAGGCCAGCGACAGCTCGAACGCGGCCGTGAGGGTGAGGCCGTGGGCCGCGAACACCGTCGGGACCGGGAGGTCCTCGATGCCCTGGGCCAGGCGCATCAACCGGCTCCACAGCGCGGTGCCCTGCCCGACCGGATCCGGTCCCTCGGCGATCTCCTGGAAGGCGTGGACGTCCACCCCACCGGAGACGACCCGGCCGCGTGCCTCGAACAGGACCGCCCGGGCCCGACCCGGTTGGCCGGGCGCGGTGATTCCCGCGAGCTCGGCGATTGCCTTCTCGAAGCCGGCGAAGACCGACTCGTCGAACAGGTTGAGCGGGGGATGGTCGAGCACGACGACGGCCAGGTCGCCGTCCCGCTCGACGCGGACCGGGGTGGTGGCGGGGTCGTCAGTCATCGGCCCGACGCTACCGGTGATCCGCGCAAGCCCAGATAGAGCCCGTTTCGGTCGTTCCCGACGATCCGATGCAGAACAGGCTGCCTGGTCAGACTCCGTTGAGCTCGAGGATCGTGGCGCGCATGGTCGCGTAGCGAGCCAGGTTGGTTGTGGCGTCCTCGGCCGTGCGCTGGCCGACCGCAGACCCGAAAGCGGCTTCCAGGGCATCCATGTCGTCCCAGTCCAGCATTGGATCATGTAGTAGGGCTCTCCCCTGACTGGTACGGCAGCCGCACTTAGCATGATCTTCGCTGGTGAGGCACGTATCGGGGGCCGGTTGATCTTGCGGGCAGCCGCCCCGAGATCATCATGTTGTGCGACAAGAAATCCCTGGGGCGGCTGCGGCTGCCATCGTAGACGGCGAGCGTGCGGCGGCGAACCTGGCCGAGCTGCACGACCGGTTGCGGCCGTGTTTCCGCAGGTCACAACCGTTCGGGCAGGCGCGCCGCTACATGGAGGCGTTGATGAGCGACCTGCCACGCAAGAACGGGTGGAGCATCGCCGAACACGCCGGAGACCGCACCCCGGACCGTACGCAACGGCTGCTCAACCACGCGGTGTGGGACCACGACGCGGCCATCGGCGTGGTCCGCCGCTATGCGGTCGAGTATCTGGGCGAGCAGCCGTTGCGGGTCGCGGCGCTGGACGAGTCCGGACAGGAGAAACAGGGCACCGAGACCGCCGGGGTGCAGCGCCAGTACATGGGGTGCGCCGGTCAGGTCGCGAACGGGGTGAACACCGTCTACTGCAGCTACGCCACTGCGGGCGGGCACGCCCTGGTCGGTGCCCGCATCTACGTCCCGGCCGGCCAGCTCGCCGATCCCGACCGCCGCGCACAGCTGGGTATCGGCGACGACGTCGAGTTTCGGACCAAGCCCGAACTGGCCATCGATGTGCTCGCCGAGATGGTCGCCGATCACACGATGCCGCCCTGGTGTGCCGGGGACGAGGTCTACGGCCGTAGCCGGGGGCTGCGCCAGTACTGCGAGGACCACGAGATCGGGTACGTGCTGCGGGTCGGCTGCGACTTCCACGTCGAGCTCACCCCCGGTACCCGGCTACGCACCGACCAGGTCGCCACCCGGTGGCTGGCCGATCCACACGCCTGGGAGACCCGCGCGGTGGCCGGGTCGAAGGGCGAGCGCGCCTACGCCTACGCCTACGCCTGGGCCTGGGTAGCCACCACCAGCGACCGGCACTACCTGCTGATCCGCCGACACCTCCAGAGCGGGGAGCTGGCCTACCACTACTGCTACGTGCCACCCGAGCGGACCGTCACCCTGACCGATCTGGTCCGGGTAGCCTGCCTACGCTGGCCGGTCGAGGAGGACTTCGAGTTCGGCAAGGACCACTTCGGACTCGACCACTGTCAGGTGCGCCTCTACACCGCGCTGCAGCGCCACCTCCTCCTCACCATGGCCGCCCTCGCCGTCTGCGCGGTCACCGCAGCCCAGGCCCGAGCCCGCACCCCGGCCCCGGTCCTGCCCCACACTCCCGATGAGCAACCTCCCGCCGATCCCGGTCTGATCGCGTTGACCGTCGCCGAGATCAAACGCCTCTTCGCCCTGGTCAGCACGCCCCTCCAGCCGGTCAGCCACCGGCTGCGCTGGGTCTGGTGGCGACGACGCCACCAAGCCCGCGCGAGATGGTTCCACCACCGCGCCCGACTCCGCCGACCAGCAGCCGAAGCATGACCCGGCCAAGTGCGGCTGCCGTACTGGTGAGGGCGCATTGCTGCGCGTGTAACGACGCAGGCCCGGCAGCTGGCTTGCCAGCGGGATGTGGACATCGTTGTAGTGGCGCTCGAAGGCGACGACGTCGGACGGGGTCTCGTACATCACGAGGAATCGCGCCTGTGCGGCGACCGGTCCATAGGGTTCTGTCATTTTCAGCTCCTGCCGTAGGAAGCCGACGTGCGGCGCCACCAGATGTCTCGTCTTTTCAGGGCAACAGGGCGACCTTGCCCACGGTTGTTCGTCCTTCGAGTTCGGTGAGTGCCTTCGACCCCTCTGCCAGCTCATAGATGGTGGGCTGGCCGGGACTGAGCACCCCGACGGCCACGAGCTTGAACATCTCGCCCATGAGCTCGCCGAAAATCTGTGGCGCGGTCTGGATCAGGACGCCGATGTTTAGGCCGATGACGTGGACCTGGTGCTTGTAGATCAGGTCCCAGTTGGTGATCGCGGCTTCGCCCCCTGCCACGCCATAGACGACGACCCGGCCGGTGACCCGCTTCGTCGCGGCGAGGCTGGCGTCGAAGGTGGCACCGCCCACCGACTCCAGCACCAGGTCGGCGCCCGCGTCATCGGTCAGCCGCAGGACCTCGGTGGCGATATCGGTGCCACGGGAGTCAATGACATGGTCAGCGCCCAGCGCCCGGACGACCTCGTGCTTGCCTGACGAGGCCGTAGCGATCACCGTCGCCCCGACGTGTTTGGCCATCTTCACCGCGGCCTGGCCGGTCCCGCCGGCTGCGGCGTGAATCAGCACGGTCTGCCCTTCGGCGACGCCACCGAGTGACTTGAGCGCCGCAAGCGCGGTCGGCCAGCTCACGACCAAACCCAGCGCTTGCTCGTCGTCCCAGCCCGCCGGCACCGGCACCGCGCCGACCGCGGGCAGCGCCATGTACTCGGCGAAGGCGCCGCCGCCGACGCCGATGACGTGGGCTCCGAGCTCCACATCGGTCACCCCGTCTCCGACGGCCTCGACTACACCGGCGCCTTCGATGCCCGCCAGATAGGGCGGCTGCGGGCCGCCCGCGAAGGTGCCTCGGGCCTGTGAGATGTCGACGAAGTTGACGCCGGCGGCGGTGACTCGGATCAGGATCTCGCCCGGGCCTGGGCTCGGTACCGGTGTGTCGGTGATCAGGCGTAGATCCTGCGGACCGTGCAGCGACGTCTGTTGCAAGGCGCGCATGGTGGAGGGGATGCTCACGGCGATCGGCTCCCTAATATGAATCGAACGACCAACAAAGCCTGGCATCCGACTGCAGCCCGGGTCAAGGTAAACTGGATCGAACGGCAAAGAAGTTCGGAGGGACACTGGATGACTGCTCGCGGCAGGCCGCGCACATTCGACCCGGACACCGCCCTGCGCCAGGCGCTGGACCTGTTCTGGGAACGGGGCTACGAGGGCACCTCGCTCAACGACCTGGCCCAGGTCACGGGGATCGCCTCGGCCAGCATCTACGCTTGCTTCGGCAGCAAAGCGGATCTGTTTCGCCAGGTTATGGAGCTCTACGGAACGACCTCTGGCGCACCGCCCAGGCACGCCTTGAGCCAACACCCGACCGCCCGCGCCGCGATCCATGCCATGCTGCGCGCCACCGCGGACCAGATCACCCGCGCCGACGCGCCGCACTACTGCATGCTGATACTGGCCGCACCTACCGGCGCAGCGGAGAACCACGCCGTTCGAGAGTTCCTGGCCGACATTCGGCGCTCGCAGTTTGCCGAGATCAGGGACCGACTCGTCCGCGGTGTCGCCGCCGGCGACCTCGCCGTGTCGGATGCCAGCCTCGACGCGATCACCCGCTACTACACCACCCTCGTGCAGGGCTTATCCGTACAAGCCCGCGACGGCGCCAGCCGCTCCGAGCTGGAGGCGGTCATCGCATGCGCGATGACCGCATGGGATGCCCTCACGTCCTGCTAAGGGCGCATTCGGCTGTGCGGCCATGCCGGGCACGCCCTGCCCGTCGGCCTGCAGCAGACCGTCAGCGCTGCGGCCGACGGCGGCGGCACGGAGCGTCGTCGCATTCGCCCGCCCCGCCGCGGTCGTCGAGGCGATCCCGGCCGCGGCCGACCCCGAGTCATCTCCGGGGCGACCCCGAGGCGGCGGCCCCGGAGGCGGGGCATCGTGGGGCCATGAGGATCGCAGTGTTGGTGTTGGCGGGAATCGGCGCGATCGTGGTGCTCACCGGCGTGGTGTTGCCGGTGCTGGGCTGGCTGATCGGGTCACTGGCCTGGGTGGCGGCGGGCGCGCTGCTGATCGGCGGTGGGATCTGGGCGTACCGGCGGTTGTCCGGCTCCCAGGCGCCGTCGCTCGGGTCCGGGACGAACGGCCGTCAGCTGCCCTGATCGCCGGCGTCGGCAGGGCGGGGCGGCCACCGGGCGGAACGACGTCGGTCGGAGGAGACTGCCGGGCACCGTGGACGGTCCCAGGCGGCCGCGCCGGGCGCCCGGCTGTCGCAGCCCGGCACCGCACCGACGTGAGGAGCCGCGCACATGCCGCGCACGAACGGCACCACGACGAATCCGACCGAGGTCGGGACCGAGCAGGTCACGGCGTTCCGGGTCGCCGCCCACCACCTGCACGAGCGGATGCGTGGCGGATCGGTACCGGCGGCCGCCGGCACCTGCGGGCTGCAGGACAGCCCGCCCGGTTCCGCGTTGCTCGCGCTGAACGCGCGCGTCGATGACGTGCGACCCGACGCCCTCCACGACGCCGTCGAGGACCGCAGCCTGTTCCATACGTGGGCGATGCGCGGGGCGCCGTCCTTCGTCCCGACCGCCGACCTGGCCGTCTTCACGACCGGGGTGCTCCCGACGGGGGAGAAGGCGCGCCGGCGGTTCGTCCTGGGCATCGAGCAGGCGCTCGAGTGGCTGGAGATGAGCCTGGAGGAGGCCACCGCCCGCACGCGGTCGGTCGTCCGCGACGTCCTGGCCGGCCGTCGCCTGGCCATCGACGAACTGGGCGCCGAGCTCGCCCAGGTGATCGCCGGTGATCTGCCCGACGCGACCCGGCGCACCTGGGAATCGGAGGGGCCGTACGCGAAGGGACAGCCGCTGGGCGAGGGCGTGGTTCACTTCTGCCTGCGCATCCTCACCCTCGAACTTCTCGTGTGCTTCGCACATCGCGACGGCAGGAAGCTGCCCTTCGTGCTCACCGAGGAATGGCTGGCCGACGGGCCCCCGCAGGTCGACCCCGAGGCCGCCCGTGCCGAGATCGCTCGCCGCTATCTGCGCTGCTACGGGCCGTCGACGCGTACCGATCTGGCCGGATGGCTCGGCATCGCGCCCGGGGACGCGCAGCCGTGGTGGTCGGCGATCGAGGACGAGCTCACCGAGGTGCGGGTCGACGGTCGACGGCGGTGGCTCCTGACCGACGACCTGGACGCGTTGATCTCCCCGCCCCGGGCGTCCGGGGTCCGGATGCTGCCACCGCGCGACCCGCTGCTGCAGCTGCGGGACCGGGACACGCTCGTTGCCGATCCGGCGCTGCAGCGTCGGATCTGGAAGACGGTGGGCGAGCCGGGGGCCGTGCTCGTCGACGGCAGGCCGGCGGCGACGTGGCGTCCACGCAAGCGCGGCCGCACGCTGTCCCTCACGGTGGAGCCCTTCGGGCAGCTCACGTCCGCCGTGCGCAGGGGGATCGAGGACGAGTCCGAGGCGGTGGCGGTGTTGCGCGGCTGCACGTCGGTGGAGCTCGACGTCGGGTCGTGACGTGCCGTCCGTCGAGCCCGGTCAGGCGTCGAAGGAGCCGTGCCGGCCGGCTCCCGAAGAGAACCGCTGCGCGCCGGCGACCGTGTCGGAGGCCAGCGAGACCTGACCGTGCGCGAATTCGTTGCGGAGCGCGTCGAGCTCACCGAGGTGGCCCTGCTCGCGTACCGAGCGGCGGTCGCGCCGCATACAGGTCTGTGGGAACGCCGCGAGCTCGTGCCCGAGCCGGACCGCCGCGTCCAGCGCCTCGCCGACGGGGACGACGCGGTTGGCCAGCCCGATCCGGCCGGCCTCGGCGGCGTCGACCGCACGGCCGGTGAGGATCAGGTCCATCGCGTGGCTCTCCCCGATCAGGCGGGGGAGCCGGACGGTGCCACCGTCGATCAGGGGGACGCCCCACCGCCGGCAGAACACGCCGAACACGGCAGTCTCGTCGACGACCCGCAGGTCGGCCCAGAGCGCGAGTTCCAGCCCACCGGCGACGGCGTGGCCGTGCACGGCGGCGATCACCGGCTTCTCGAGCTGCAGACGGGTGGGCCCCATCGGACCGTCCCCGTCGGGCTCGGTCCGGTTGCCCCCGCCCTCGCCGACGGCGTGCAGGTCGGCGCCGGCACAGAAGTTGGTGCCCAGGCCATGGAGCACGGCGACGGCGGATTCGGTGTCGGCGTCGAAGTGGCGGAAGGCGTCGGCGAGAGCCTCCGCGGTGGCTCGGTCCACGGCGTTGCGCCGCTCCGGCCGATTCAGGCCGACGGTGGTGACGGGGCCGTCGTGCGCGACGACGACGCTGGGCTCGGGCATCGGGTCTCCTTCTGCCGGGGTGATGGTCAGGCGGTCGCGCCGGGGCGGTCGTTCCACAGCGGGTCGCGCAGCTCCCGGCGGAGGATCTTGCCCACCGCGGACCTCGGGATGCTGTCGACGACGACCACCGTCTTCGGGACCTTGTATCCCGCCAGGTGGGCACGGACGGCCTCGCGCAGCTCCTCGCCCGAGACCTGCTGCCCCGGCCGCAGGGTCACGAAGGCGGTGACGGCCTCGACCCAGGTCGGGTCCGGCGCTCCGACGACGGCTGCCCCGGCGACGGCGGGATGCGCGGCGAGGGCGTCCTCGACCTCCCGCGGGTACACGTTGTACCCGCCGGTGACGATCATGTCGCTGCGCCGGTCCACCAGGTACAGGTAGCCACGGTCGTCCCGGCGGGCCATGTCACGGGTCCGCAGCCAGCCATCCTCGGTGATCATCTCGGCGTTGAGGTCCGGCGCAGCGTGGTAGCCCGCCATACGGAACGGTGCGCGCACCCTGATCTCGCCGATCTCGCCGTCGGGCACCTCGTGTCCGTCGTCGTCGGTCAGCAGGATCTCGGCGTCCACCGCGGGATGGCCGCAGGAGCCGAGCAGGTCGCCACCGGCGACGTGGTCGTCCTTGGTCAGCACCGTCTGGCACAGCGGCGCCTCGGTCTGGCCGTAGTACTGGACGAACTTCGGGCCGAGCCGGTCCAGGCCACGCTCGAGCATCGCGCGGGGGATCGGGCTGGCGCCGTAGACGAGTGTGTCCAGCGCCGACAGGTCGGCCCGGTCGAGAGCCGGGGTGTCGAGCAGCATCCCCAGCATCGTGGGCACGACGTTCGCGGTCGTGATCCGGTGCCGCTGCAGGGCGTCGAGGTACGGCTCGGGGGCGAACCCCGGCAGCACCACCGAGCGGGCGCCGCGGATCCAGAACGGCAGCACGAACGTTCCGCTCGCGTGGATCAACGAGGCGGCGTGCAGCATCGCGTCGTCCCGGCCCGGGGACACCAGATTGGACAGGATGTTCGCCGTGATGGCCGCGAAGCTGGCCTGTGTGTGCTGCGCGGCCTTGAGCGTGCCCGTCGTCCCGGAGGTGTAGAGGGCCAGCACGACGTCGGTGGGCTCGATCGCGACCAGGGGATCCGTGGCAGGCCCGGCGAACGCCTCCGCGACGAGGTCTCGATCTCCGGCCCGTTCCCTCGCGCCGAGCCCGGCCAGGCGCAGCCCGGCGAGCTGACCGGCGAGCTCGACCGCACGTCCGGTGAGCTCGCCTGAGTGGACGAGCACCTCGACGCCGGCGTCGGCGAGCATCCGGGCGTGTTCCTCCGCGGAGAGCCTGGCGTTGAGCGGCACCCGGGTGACCCCCGCCTTGAGGCAGGCGAACTCGAGCGGGACCGACCACTCGCCGTTGTCCACCAGGAGCCCGACGCGACTTCCCCTCCCGACCCCCATCGCGAGCAGCGCGTTCGCGAGTCGGTTCGCACGCTCGTCGACCTCCGCGAAGCTGAACTCGCGGTCCGCGACCACCACCGCCGTGCGCTCGGCGAAACGAGCGGCACCACGTCGTACCAATTCGACAGCCAGCATGCCCGGGAACCTATCCTGGTCAGACCACGGCGAGCCGGTCCACCAGCAGCTCCACCCTCGGCTCGGTGTCCTCCGGCGGCAGTCGTCCCGTCCGGGTCAGGGTCGCCAGCCCGTGCAGGGACGCCCAGAACACCTCGGTGAACAGCCCCGGGTCGACGCCGTCCCCGGCGACCTCGTCCAGGCTCTCCAGCAGCGCGGCGAAGGCGTCCTTGAGAGGTTCCGGGGTGTGCTCCTGTGCGAACGCCAGGCCGCCGTCGAGCTGGAACATGGCGTCGTAGACCGCCGGGTTGCGTTCGGCGAAGTCGAGGTAGGCGCGGGCGAGGGCGGTGACCCGCTCGCGCGGGCCGTTCGCGTTGGAGGCCGCGGCGCGTACCTCCGCGGCCATCTCGGCCGCGCCTTCGAGGGCGACGGCGCCGATGATCTCCCGTTTGCCGCGGAAGTGGCTGTAGAGGACGGGCTGGCTGTACTCGATGCGCTCGGCGAGCCGCCGGGTGGTGACCGCATCCCAGCCCTGCTGCTCGGCGAGTTCGCGGGCTGTCGCCACGATGAGGCTCTCGCGCTCCGCCCGTTCGCGCTGCTTGCGGTCCTGTACTGACATGGTCCGATCCTAGCAGTGCTAGACAAACAAGCGCGAGAAGTACTAGCCTTGCTCCAGCATCTAGCAGCACTAGATATTGGAGGATCGTCATGCTCAACGCGCTCGAGGTCGTCACCATCGTAGTCGTCGGCGTGATGGTGGGGGTGGAGTTCTCCGTCCCCTTCTTCATCAATCCGATCCTCAACGCCCTCCCCGGCGACAACGGCCTGCGCGGCCGCACCCACGGGGCCCGACTGGGCGGCGCCGTGATGCCGTTCTGGTACATCACCTCGCTCGTCCTCGTCGGGGTCTGGGCCGTCGCCGGATGGCATGACCACGGCGCCGGCCTCGTCGTCACCTCCGGCGCGCTGCTGATCCTCAGCGTGATCATGTCGATCCTGCTGCTCGTCCCGATCAACAACCGGGTCAAGACGTGGACCACCGAGAACCTGCCCGAGGACTGGAAGCAGCAGATGAACCGTTGGGACCGCTTCCACTACGTCCGCGTCGCCGTCATCATCGCCGCCTTCGCCCTGCTGGTCGCCGCCCTCATCTGAGTCCAAGTGAGAGGAAAGTACCGAAAATGGCCAACCTGCAGAGTCTCGACCCGCACACGCCGATGTTCGCGCAGTTCAAGGAGAAAACCGGGCCCATCGTCCTGGTCAACACGTTCTTCGTCCCGAAGGAGAGGACTGAATCGTTCCTGGCTCTCTTTCGGAGGCAGGCCGAGTTCATGAAGGCTCAGCCGGGATTCGTCTCCCTGCAGATGCACAAGGGAACGGCGGGCAGTCAGCTGCTGATGAACGTCGCGGTCTGGGAATCGACCGAGGCGCTCGCCACAGCGCTCGGCAACCTGGAGTTCCAGCGCATCGCGGCCGGGTTCCCCGACGACATCGTGTCGTACCCGCACATCTTCGAGCAGATCGAC
>JAKDNL010000125.1 GCA_030451825.1 Pseudonocardia sp.
TAGAGCCCCTGCCCGAAATGAGCGTGGCTGCCGAACGAGCGTGACGTTCGTTGCGACCTACGCGACGGATGCCACGCTCGTTCCCTGTGGTGCGGCCCGGGGCGACGGGCGGGGCGCGCGGGCGGCGTCAGGTCAGGAGCTCCTGCGTTCGCATCGCGCCCGTCTTCGCCGTCTGCTTCGCGGCCTCGACCAGCATCGGGATGTCGAGCCACACCGAGCGCACCGGCGAGGCGAACAGGCCGGACTGGGAGCAGAAATGGCAGTCCTCGGGGCAGCCGCCGGTCTTGAGCGAGATGATCCCCTCGACCTCGACGTCGGGGCCGCACCAGCGCATCCGCACCTCGTGCGCGAGTTCGAGCAGGTCGTCCAGGGCGTCGTCGGGAACGTCGAGGACCTCGCGCGTCTGCTCCCGGGACAGCCCGATCCCCTTCTCGAGGACCTGGTCACGGGCACTGCTGAGGACGTCGGTCCGGGCAGTCGTCATGATCCGGGAGTGTGCCATCGCCCGCCGAGCGCGGGGCACAGACCGTGACCGGCGACATCGCCGAACCGGTCCGGATCGAGCGTTCCGGCCCCCTCGGGCAGCACCCCGCAGAGCGGAACCCCGGTGGTCCCGGGCAGGTCCTCGAGGTTGCAGCGCGCGGCCAGATCCGGCTCCGCGGGCCAGGAACCGACGACCACCCCGGGCGTGTCCAGCCCGCGGCCGTGCAGCGCCTCGACGGTGAGCACCGTGTGGTTGAGCGTGCCCAGCCCGGCCGCGGCGACGACGAGCACCGGCGCGCCGAGCAGGGCGGCCGCGTCGGCGAGCCCGCCGCCGCGGTCGTCGAAACGCACCAGCAGCCCGCCCGCGCCCTCCACCAGCACCAGGTCGTGATCGGCGGCGAGCGCGCGGGCGGCGTCCGCGACGGCCGTCGGACCGACCGGTGCCAGCCCGGCCCGGCGCGCGGCGGTGGCCGGGGCGAGCGGGTCGGGATAGCGGGCGAGCTCGCGCACGGTCGCGCCCGGGACCAGGCGGGCCACCTCGTCGACGTCCCCGGGGTCGCCGGGCGCGACACCGGTCTGGGCCGGTTTGAGTACCGCGACCCTCTCCCCCGCACCGACTGCCAGGGCGGCGACGGCGGCGGTGACCACGGTCTTGCCGACGCCGGTCCCGGTTCCGGTGACGACCAGGGTCCGGCTCACGTACCCGTCACCGGCGCCGTCGCGGCGACGCGGGTGGAACGGCCGGGATCCTGCCGGACGGGCACCGCGTCGAGCACCTGCCGCAGCATGGCGCAGGCGCGCTCCAGGTCGGCCGGGGACAGGTCGGCGCGAGCGGTCAGGCGCAGGCGCGAGGTGCCCTCCGGGACCGACGGCGGCCGGAAGCAGCCCACCCGCACCCCGCCGTCGACGCAGCGGGCGGCGGCCGCCATCGCGACCTCCGGGTCGCCGAGCAGCACCGGGACCACCGCCGAGGACGGCACCGCCACCCCCGCGACCGCGGCCAGCTCGGCGGCCACCCGCAGTACCTCCCCGGCCCGCCACGGCTCGCCGGCCAGTACCCGCAGCGCGGCCAGCGCCGATCCGGCCGCGGCCGGGTTCAGCCCGGTGTCGAAGATGAACGAGCGCGCCGCGTCGACCAGGTGCGAGGTCACCCCGGGCGGGGCGAGCACCGCGCCGCCCTGGCTGCCCAGCGCCTTGGACAGGGTGACGGTGGCCAGCACGTCGTCCGCACCGGCCAGGCCGTGCTCGGCGAGCAGCCCGCGCCCGCCCGGCCCGCGCACGCCGAGACCGTGCGCCTCGTCGACGAGCAGGACCGCGCCGTGCGCGCGGCAGACCCGGTGCAGATCGGCGAGCGGGGCGAGGTCGCCGTCCGCACTGCCGACCGAGTCCGTGACGACCAGGGCGCGCTCCTCGTCGCGGTCGGCCAGCGCCGCCCCGACGGCGGCCGGGTCGTTGTGCGGCACGATCTGGACCCGCGCCCGGGACAGCCGGCGCGCGTCGACCAGGGACGCGTGCGCGGCCGCGTCGGAGACGACGAGCGCGCCCGGCCCGGACAGTGCCGTGACCGCGCCCAGGTTGGCCGTGTAGCCGGAGGAGAACACCAGCGCGTCGCCGAACCCGCAGAACGCGGCGAGCTCGCGTTCGAGGTCGGCGTGCAGCGTGGTGCTGCCGGTGACCAGCCGGGAACCGGTCGATCCGGCGCCCCAGACGCGCAGCGCGTCGACGCCGCCGGCGACCACGCGCGGATCGGCGGACAGGCCCAGGTAGTCGTTGCCGGCGAGGTCGATCGGGCCGGGGCCGGGGCCACGTGGCCGCAGCTCCCGGCGCAGCCCGGCGTCGCGGCGCGCGGCGGCCCGGTCGTCGAGCCAGGAGAGGGGGTGGGTCACGGCGGGCACCCTACGCAGAACGGCCCCGCCCCTCGATCAGGGGCGGGGCCGGTAGTTCCGGCTCGGGTCAGGGGGTCGGGTCCTCCCCGGCCTCCTGCTGGCGCTCCTGCTCGGCGACGGCGGCCTTGACCTCGTCCATGTCGACGGCCTTGACCTGGCCGATCAGGTCCTCGAGGGCCTCGGCCGGGAGTGCCCCGGGCTGGGAGTAGACGACGACGCCGTCCCGGACGGCCATCACGGTCGGGATCGAGGAGATCCCGAACGCGCCGGCCAGCTCCTGCTGAGCCTCGGTGTCGACCTTCGCGAAGGTCACGTCGGAGTGCTTGTCCGACGCCGCGTCGTACACCGGCGCGAACTGCTTGCAGGGGCCGCACCAGGACGCCCAGAAGTCCACGAGCACGGTCGCGCCGGGAGCGCCGACGACGTCGTTGAAATTGTCGGTGGTCAGTTCCACGGTGGCCATGGGTCGTTCAACACACGGTGGGCGCGACATGTTCCCGGGTCACGGTGTGGCTGTGACCGGCCGCGATCGCGCGCCGAGGACAGCGGCGGCCCGCGGGTCACCCGGCGAGGGCAGCTGCCCGCATCCCGGCGGTGATCATCGCGATGTCCTCGCGGGTGCTCACGAACGGCGGCATCGCGTAGACGAGGTTGCGGAAGGGCCGCAGCCAAACCCCGGCCACGACGGCCGCCGACGTGGCCGCGGCGACGTCCACCTCGTGGTCGAGCTCGATCACCCCGATGGCACCGAGGATCCGGACCTCGCGCACGCGCGGCAGCGCCCGTGCCGGGGTGAGCCCGGCGCGCAGGGCGGCGGCGATCGCCTTCACCTCCCGCCGCCAGTCCCGCTCCAGCAGAAGCGACACCGACGCGTGCGCGACGGCGGCGGCCATCGGGTTGCCCATGAAGGTGGGGCCGTGCATCAGCACTCCTACCTCCCCGTCGGTGATGCCCTCGGCGACCCGCGAGCTGCACAGGGTCGCGGCCATCGTCAGATAGCCGCCGGTCAGCGCCTTGCCCACGCACATCACGTCCGGGCTGATCCCGGCGTGGTCGGCGCCGAACAGCTCGCCGGTGCGCCCGAACCCGGTGGCGATCTCGTCGAAGACCAGAAGCACGTCGTGGGCGTGGCAGAGCTCGCGCAGCACGTGCAGGTAGCGCGGGTCGTGGAAGCGCATCCCGCCGGCGCCCTGCACGACCGGCTCGACGATCACCGCGGCCAGCTCGTCGGCGTGGGTCTCGACGAGCTCGGTGAGGTGGGCGACGTAGTCGTGGGAGAAGCTGTTCGGCGGCGGGTCGGCGAAGACCTGCCGCGGCAGCACGTCGCTCCACAGCGAGTGCATGCCGCCGTCCGGGTCACAGACGCTCATCGCACCGAACGTGTCGCCGTGGTACCCGCCGCGCCAGGTCATCATGCGGTGCTTGCCGGGGCGCCCGCGGGAGCGCCAGTACTGCAGGCACATCTTGATCGCGACCTCGACCGACACCGACCCGGAGTCGGCCAGGAACACGTGCTGCAGCTGCTCCGGGGTGATCTCCACCAGCAGCCGGGCCAGATCCACCGCGGGACCGTGGGTCAGCCCGCCGAACATCACGTGGCTCATCCGGCCGAGCTGGTCACGCACCGCGTCGTCGAGCACGGGGTGGCGGTAGCCGTGGATCGCCGACCACCAGGACGACATCCCGTCGATGAGCTCGCGGCCGTCCGCGGTGCGCAGCCGGACCCCGGATGCCGACTCGACGACGATCGGGCGCGAGGTCGCCGGCATCGGCGCGTAGGGGTGCCAGACGTGGTCCCGGTCGATGGTGAGCAGCTCGCGGGTGCGGTTCGGGGGCGGCGCGGTACCGGTGGGGTCGAGCGTGATCGACGGTGACGACGGCTCGGCTCCGGGCAGCGCGCCGGCCGTCCACACCGCGTCCGCGCCGTCGCCCGCAGTGGGCCGCGGCGGGGACCCCGGTTCGGGCACCGGCTCGACCCGAGCCGGGCCGGATCGCTCGGAGGGGTCGCGGGTGTCCACGAGCACTCACGGTAGTAGCCGCCGCGGCGGGTGCTGCGCCGGGAGGGACCGATCGGATGTACGTGTCCTGGTCGTCCCGGGCGCGCCGGGCCGCGCCGGGGCGGTAAGGCTCTAGGCTCATCCGGCCATGGCCCCGCACCCCTCCCCGGCGACCCGCTCGGACCCGGACACCCCCGCACTGCGCCGCCGCGAGCTCGGCCAGACCAGCGCCCGCTCGCTGCTGCTCACCGTGCTCGGCGAGTTCGTCCTGCCCGGGCACGAGCCGGTGTGGACACAGGTGCTGCTCGACGTGCTCGGCGCGCTCGGGGTGGAGCCGAAGTCTGCCCGCCAGGCGCTGGCCCGCACCGCGGCCGAGGGTCTGCTCGACTCCGACCGGTCCGGACGCCGGGTGCGCTGGTCGCTGACCGAGCGCGGACGGCAGCTGCTCTCCGAGGGCGCGGCGCGGATCTACGGCTTCGGCACGCCCGCCCCGGACTGGGACGGGCGATGGCTGGTGCTGCTGGCCAGCGTGCCCGAGTCCCGGCGTCAGCTGCGCCACCGGCTGCGCACCCGGCTGGCCTGGGCCGGGCTCGGCTGCCCCGCCCCCGGCGTGTGGGTCTCCCCCGACCCGGCCAAGGAGTCCGAGGTCGCCCGGGTCCTCGACGACCTGGATCTCGGCGGGGTGACCAGCTCGTTCGTCGGGCACTTCGGCGCGATCGGGCGGCCCGCGGAGGTCGTCGCGCAGGCGTGGGACCTGGACCGGGTCGAGCAGGCCTACGAGGAGTTCCTCGCCGAGTTCGCGGCGAACGGGGACACCGGGCCACCGGACGGGGACACCGGGCCGGCGCAGGGGGTGCTCGCACGCCAGGTGCAGCTCGTGCACGCCTGGCGGCGGTTCCCGTTCCTGGACCCGGAGCTGCCCGCGGACCTGCTGCCCGAGCACTGGGCCGGGACCCGGGCCGCCGAGGTGTTCGCCCGCCTGCACGCCCGCGACCACGAACCGGCCCAGCGGGAGTGGGCGCGGCTCGTCGCCGAGGCAGGCTGAGCCCCGCCCTCCCCCGCCGGTCAGCCCAGGCAGCCCGGCCCGAGCAGCGCCTTCAGGTCGCCCATCAGCGCCGAGGTGTTCGTGACCTTCAGCCCGTCGTCGAGCTTGAGCATCGTGGTCTTGGTGCCGTAGACCAGTGCCAGGTGCACCTCGGAGGTGCCGGGGTGGTGGGTAAGCACCTCCTTGAGCTTCGCGACCCGCTCCGGGGTGCACAGCTCGGTGCGCAGGCTCACCTTGAACGGCAGACCCGCCTCGCCGGCGCCCTGCAGCTCGGGGACGGCGAGGTCGTTCGCGATCAGCGAGACCCGGTCGTCACGCTTGTTCACCCGGCCCTTGACCAGCACGATCGCGTCCTCGGCCACGTCCATCCCGACCACCTGGTAGGCGCGCGGGAAGAACAGCACCTCGATGCCACCGGCCAGGTCCTCGATCTGCGCCGACGCCCAGGGCTCGCCGTTCTTGTTCACCCGGCGGTTCACGTTGGCCAGGATGCCGCCGACGGTCACCTGGGCGCCCTCGCCGATGGTGCCGTCGACGATGCTCGCGATCGGGGTGTCGGCCTTGGCCGCGAGGGCCTGCTCGAACCCGTGCAACGGGTGCCCGGAGACGTAGAGCCCGAGCATCTCCCGCTCGACGGCGAGGCGGTACTTGGAGTCCCACTCGTCGGTCGGGACCTTGACGTCGAAGATCCCGCCGAGCACGCTGTCAACACTGTCGTCGCCACCGCTCTCCATGGAGCCGAACAGGTCGAACTGCCCCATCGAGGCGGCCTTCTTCGTGCTCATCACGGCGTCGATCGCGTCCGCGTGCACGAGCAGCAGGCCCTTGCGGGTGTGCCCGAGCGAGTCGAACGCACCCGCCTTGATCAGCGACTCGATGACCTTCTTGTTGCAGACCACCGCGTCGACCTTGCGCAGGAAGTCGGAGAAGTCGGCGAAGTTCCCCTTCTCCCGGCGCGCGGCCACGATCGCGTCGACGACGTTGAACCCGACGTTGCGGATCGCGCCCAGTCCGAACCGGACGTCGGTGCCGACCGGGGCGAAGTTGCGCACCGACTCGTTGACGTCCGGCGGCATGACCGTGATCCCCATCCGCCGGCACTCGGCGAGGTAGATCGCGGCCTTGTCCTTGTCGTCGCGCACCGAGGTGAGCACCGCGCCCATGTACTCGGCCGGGTAGTTGGCCTTGAGGTAGGCCGTCCAGTACGAGACCACGCCGTAGGCGGCCGAGTGCGCGCGGTTGAACGCGTAGTCGGAGAACGGCAGCAGGATGTCCCAGAGCGTCGTGACGGCGTTCTCGGAGTAGCCGTTGTCCTTCATGCCCTGGGCGAAGCCGACGTACTCCTTGTCCAGGATCTCCTTCTTCTTCTTGCCCATCGCCCGGCGTAGCAGGTCCGCCTGCCCGAGCGAGTAGCCCGCCAGCACCTGGGCGATCGACATGACCTGTTCCTGGTAGACGATCAGGCCGAACGTCTCGCCGAGCACGTCCTTGAGCGGCTCGGCCAGCTCCGGGTGGATCGGTGTGATCTCCTGCCGGGCGTTCTTGCGGTCGGCGTAGTCATTGTGTGCGTTCGCACCCATCGGGCCCGGTCGGTAGAGCGCGCCGACCGCGGAGATGTGCTCGAACTCGCTGGGCGCCATCCGGCGCAGCAGGTCGCGCATCGGGCCGCCGTCGAGCTGGAACACCCCGAGCGTGTCCCCGCGGGAGAGCAGCTCGTAGGTCGCGGTGTCGTCCAGCTCGAGGTGGTCCAGGTCGAGCACCGGCTTGCCGTTGAGCTCGACGTTCTCCAGCGCGTCGTCGATGATCGTCAGGTTGCGCAGGCCCAGGAAGTCCATCTTGAGCAGCCCGAGCGTCTCGCAGGCGCCCATGTCGAACTGCGTGATGATCGCGCCGTCGGCCTCGCGACGCTGGATCGGGATGACGTCGAGCAACGGCTTCGCCGACATGATCACACCGGCCGCGTGCACGCCCCACTGGCGCTTGAGACCCTCCAGACCGCGCGCGGTGTCGATGATCTCCTTGACCTGCGGGTCGGCCTCGTAGAGCGCGCGCACCTCGGTGGCCTCGGAGTAGCGCTTGTGCGCCGGGTCGAACACCCCCGAGAGCGGGATGTCCTTGCCCATCACAGCGGCCGGCATCGCCTTGGAGATCCGGTCGGCCACCGAGTAGCCGGGCTGGCCGAACAGCACCCGCGCCGAGTCCTTGATCGCGGCCTTGGCCTTGATCGTGGAGTAGGTGATGATCTGGGCGATCCGGTCCTCGCCGTACTTCTCGGTGGTGTAGCGGATCATCTCGCCGCGCCGGCGCTCGTCGAAGTCCATGTCGATGTCGGGCATGGAGATCCGGTCCGGGTTCAGGAACCGCTCGAAGATCAGCTTGTGCCGGATCGGGTCCAGGTCGGTGATGCCCAGCGCGTAGGCGACCAGCGAGCCGGCGGCCGAGCCGCGACCGGGCCCGCAGCGGATGCCGACCGACTTCGCGTGCTGGATCAGGTCCGCGGTGACCAGGAAGTAGCCCGGGTACCCCATCTTCATGATCACGCCGAGCTCGTAGGTGGCCTGCGTGCGGTACTGCTCGGTGATGCCGTTCGGGAAACGCTGGTGCATCCCCCGCTCGACCTCCTTGACCAGCCAGGACTCCTCGGTCTCACCCTCGGGCACCGGGGCCTGTGGCTGCAGGTCGGCGTCGGTGTTGAACTCCACGTCGACCCGCTCGGCCACCAGCAGCGTGTTGTCGCAGGCCTCGGGGTGGATCGGGTCCCAGAGACCGCGCATCTCGGCGGCGGACTTGAGGTAGAAGTCCTGCGCGTCGAACTTGAACCGGTTCGGGTCGTTCATGGTCTTCCCGGTCTGCACGCAGAGCAGCACCTCGTGCGCCTTGGTGTCGTCCGGGTAGGTGTAGTGCAGGTCGTTCGTGGCCAGGCCGGGCAGGTCGAGCTTCTTCTTCAGCGCGAACAGGTCATCCTGGACCCGCTTCTCGATCTCGATGCCGTGGTCCATCAGCTCGCAGAAGAAGTTGTCCTTGCCGAAGATGTCGCGGTAGTCGCTCGCGGCCTGGCAGGCACCGTCGAAGTCGTCCTGCTGCAGCAGCCGCGCCACCTCACCGGACGGGCAGCCGGTGGTCGCGATGATCCCCTTGCCGTAGCGCTCGAGCAGCTCACGGTCCATCCGGGGCTTGTAGTAGTACCCCTCGAGGCTGGCCAGCGAGGACAGCCGGAACAGGTTGTGCATCCCCTCGGTGTTCTCGGCCAGCAGCGTCATGTGGGTGTACATGAGGTCGGGGTTGTCGCTGTTGCGGCCGAGGCTGCCGTCCAGCGAGACCCGCTTGCGCTCGTGCCGCGAACCGGGCGCGAGGTAGCCCTCCATACCGATGATCGGCTTGATCCCGGCGGCCTTGGCCTTACGCCAGAACTCGTAGGCGCCGTAGACGTTGCCGTGGTCGGTCATCGCGACCGCGGGCATGCCCATCTTCTGGGCCTCGGAGAACAGGTCGTCCAGCCGCGCCGCCCCGTCGAGCATGGAGAACTCGGTGTGGGTGTGCAGGTGGACGAAACCGTCGTTGGAGGCTTTGGATTTCGAGGTGGGGCTACCCGCTGCCATGTGTGTCCTTCGCTCCCTTCACGCGCCCTGGGAAGACGCGGTACGACGACCGGCCGCGACCCGTCCGACCAGGTCAGAAGCGTCGACGCCCGGGGGTGGCTGGGACCACGCCCGCACGTCACGGTGGGAGTACCTCTGGCCTCGTCGGTCGGGGTCGGCGTGAGGAACACACTAGCTCCGGACACCGACAGTCTCGCGGACGCGGGGCGGGCGCCGGTGAAGCCGCAGCTCACCGGTCCGGGGCGTGTCGCCGCCCGTCCCGGGCGGGCTCGGGAGCACTGCCGGCCCCGCCGGGTCGACGGCGCAGCCCGCCCGACCCGTCCTCGACCGATGAGTTGAACGGGGTGCTGGGACGCCGGCTGTTCGACATCACCGACGGGTGGCACGGCCGGACGCTCGACGGCGAACACGCCTTCAGCGTGACCCACGAGGTACCCACCGATCGGGACCACCTTGACACGGCGCCGTTCACGTTCGTCACCGACGGGGTGCGCAGCGCCATCGAGCAGGCCCGGTCCTTCGCCGGCGGCATGGCCGAACCGATGCTGTTCGAGGACCCCCGGATCGTGCGAGGCCGGCGGGTCACCCACCTGGTCCACGACGCGCGACGGGTGACCCACAGGGTCCACTGCCGCCAACGGCCGGTGATCGATCTCCATGGTCAGGTCGGCGCCACTGGTGGCACCGATCCGACCTCAAGGATCGATCACCGGGTCGGGATGAGCCCTGCCGGGTCGCCTGTCCGGCAGGATCCTGGACGCCGCGGCCCGCGGTGGGGCCCTCGGCCTCGGGCCGGCTTAGGCCGCGACCCGCTCGCGCAGCGGGATCCGCTGGGTCACGCGGGTCCCCCTCGCGAGGTCGTAGAGGTCCTCGAACTCGTCCAGGGTCGCCTCCAGCGAGTGCTCGGCGACGATCTCCCGGCTCGCGGCCCCCATCCGGGCGCGCGCGTCCGGGTCCGCGAGCAGGGCGGTGAGCGCACCGGCCAGGGCCGCCACGTCGCCCGGCGGGTAGAGGACGCCGTTGCGCCCCGGCCGGACCAGGTGCGGCAGCGCGACCGCGTCCGCGGCGATCACCGGACGGCCCGCGGCCATCGCCTCCAGGGTCACCAGGCTCTGCAGCTCCGCGATGCCGGGGATGCAGAACACAGCACACCGCCGGTAGGCCGCGACCAGGGCGTCGTCGTCGACGACGCCGCGGAACAGCACCCGGTCCGCGACACCGAGCCGGTCGGCCAGCGCCGTCCACTCGCCGCGCCGGGCCCCGTCGCCGACGATCTCCAGCCGGGTCGACCGGTCGGGCACCCTGGCGAACGCCGCGATCAGCTCGCCGACCCGCTTCTCCTGCTCCAACCGGCCCACGAACAGGACGGTCGGCGCCCGGTCCTCGCCGCCGGTGCCGGCCGGGCCGGCTGGGCCGCCGGAGCCGGCCGGGCCGGCTGGGCCGGCTGGGCCGCCGGAGCCGGCCGGGCCGGCTGGGCCGCCGGTGCCGGCCGGGCCGGCTGCGCCGCCGGAGCCGGCCGGACCGGCTGCGCCGGCTGGACCGGCGAAGCGGGCCACGTCGATCCCGCAGGACACCGCGCGGGCGCCGGTCAGCCCGGCCCTGCGCCGGAGCAGCTCCACCGCGCTCGGGGTGGGGGCGGTCAGCACGTCGGCGCGCCCGAAGATCCGGCCCAGGTCACGCCAGGCCCAGCGGCCGACGGCGGCACCGAGCGCGGCCGGGACCGGGGCGTGGTCGAGCAGGTTCTCGGGCATGAAATGGTTCGTCGCGACGAGCGGGTAGCCGGCCCCGGACGCGGCCACCGCGAGCCCGCGCCCGACCGAGAAGTGCGACTGCACGTGCACGACGTCCGGGACCAGCTCGCGCAGGGTCTGCTCGGTCGCGGCGGCCGAGCGCCAGGGCAGGCACACCCGGAACCCGTCCTGGCCCGGGTAGGGCAGCGAGCCCATCCGGTGCACGGTCGGGCGTCCGCGCACCGCCACACCGCGGAACGGCGTTCCGGACGGCGAGGGCGCGATCACGTGCACGTCGTGCCCGCGGGCGGCGAGGCCCCCGGCCAGACGCTCGGTGAACCGGGCGGCGCCGTTGACGTCGGGCGGGTAGGTGTCGGCTCCGATCAGAACGCGCAGTGGTGTGCTCACGTGAGACTCCTCATCGATGGTGCGGCGGGTTCCACGTCGGACGGCGCGGTCTCGCGCAGCCGGACGCCGGTGGGCACGGCCTCGGACGGCCAAGTCTCGGGATGGCGCAGGGCGCCGGAGTGGTGGCGGACATCGGGGTGGTGGCGGGCCAGCAGCACGACCCCGGCCACGGCCAGCAACGCGCCGGCGACGGCCACGGTCGTGTCCGCCGCCCCGGTGCCGATCCGCTCGCCGAGGGCACTCACGCCGAACCCGACCGCGACGATCGGGTCCAGCACCGTCAGGCAGGCCAGGACGAGCGAGGGCGGGCCGCTGCGGTACGCGAGCTGCACGGCGATCCCGCCCGTCACCAGGGCAACCACCAGTGCCACCC
The DNA here is from genome assembly GCA_030451825.1 of Pseudonocardia sp. Classification (GTDB taxonomy): domain Bacteria; phylum Actinomycetota; class Actinomycetes; order Mycobacteriales; family Pseudonocardiaceae; genus Pseudonocardia. Next base: position 11,522 of record JAKDNL010000125.1, read on the forward strand.
CGATCGCGACGAGCACGGCGGGATCGGGACCGAGTACGGCGGCGATACCGGATCCGGCACCGGTCTGGGCGCGATAGGCGAGCCCGGCCCGCAACAGCGCCGAGACCAGGCCGAACGCGACCGCGGCCGGCACCGCACGGGCCAGGCAGCGGGCGGCGCCGTGCAGCCGGCCGGACAGCAGGGCCAGGACCAGGGCCGCCGCGGCCAGCGTCCCGCCGGCCACCAGCATCGAGGCCGGATCGACCGGACCGCCGGACGCGCCGCCGGCGGCGGCGAGCACGAACACGGCCACCCCGGTCACGGCCACCGCGATCCCGGCGAGCACCCCGGAGCCCGGACCGTGCCGCTCGTCGGCGGCGGGTTCGAGGTCCCGGGCGAAGGCGCGGCGCCGGGATCCTGCCGAACGGGCGAGGTCCCGGGACGCGGCCCACCGCTCCGCCAGGACCCCCAGGGGCACGGCCAGGACCCCGATCGGCTGCACCAGCGTCACCGGGGCGAGCCCGAGTGCGACGGCGTGCAGGGCCGTTCCGGCGACGGCGGCGCCGACGCCGAGCAGCCACAGCGGACGGCGGACGAGCACGCGCAGCGTCGCGCCACTCCGGGCCGACCGGTGCTGGGCCGCCGCGGCGGCGGCGAAGCAGGCCGCGGCGAGGACTGCCAGGCCGACGGCGACGGCGTTCATCCGGTCACCGCCGGCGGCGTCGAGGGCACCGGTGCGGGCGACACCGGCGCGGGGGCGGAACCCGGCACTGCCGTGGTGGCCCGCCCGAACACCAGGACCATCCCGAGCATCGCCAGGTAGGCCACCCTCTCGACGACGCCCAGCAGCGGGAACGGCGGTGCGCCGGCGAGCACGGCCGGGGCGTGGCAGAGGAGGAACGCGATCGCGGCGATCCCGGTGGTTGCCGCCCAGCGGCCGAGGCCGGCGGCCCGCGCAGCCGCGCCGGAGGGTCCCCGCGCGGCCAGCAGGCCGGCGACCGGCGGCACGGTGAACACGACCGCACCCGCCCACCGGTGCAGGACGGCCGCGAGGTCCGGCGGCGCGCCCGCGGCGTTCGTCGGGAACACCGCGACCAGTACCAGCGCGACACACCAGCCGGCGAGCAGAGCGGCGACCGGGGGCGGCCACCCGCAGCGTGGCGCGGCCCGGAGCAGGGCTACCCCGGCGGCGACCAGGCCGGCCGCGGCCAGCCCGAGCAGGGCCGGGCCGCCGGGCACGGCGACGTAGTCGCTGACCGTCAGCGCGACCGGGTCGACCGTCGTGGCCCCGATCGCGTGCAGTGCCAGCACGGCCGTGCCGGCCACCGCCACACCGGCCGCGACGACCCCCCGGATCCACCCGGCAGGTGCCCCAGGCGACGACCGTCGCTGCTTCTCCGCCGCCTCGGCGACCCCCCGTCCGTTCACGTCATCATCGTCCTGAGCAGCGGGAACGCCGACCATCAGGGAAGACCCCGAACGCAGTCGGGTTCTTCCCCCCGGGGTACCCCGGGAGTCTGCATCGCCGCTCGGCCCACCTCGCGGCTACCGTGAGCGGCGATGACCTCCGACTCGGGCCCGACCGTCGTGTTCGACCTCGGCGAGGTCCTCGTCCCCTCCGCCGGGCTCGAACGCGCACTGGCCGCCGAGCTCGGCGTCGACGAGCCCGCGCTGCACGACGCCTACTGGGCGCACCGGCAGCGCCACGACCTGGGCGATCCGCCGGAGCAGTACTGGTCGGCGGTGTTCACTGCGCTGGGTCTGGCGCTGGACCGGGACCGGATGGCACGCGCCGAGACGCTCGACGTCACCCGCTGGGCCGCGCTGCCTCCGGCGTCCGCCGTGATGATCGGCGACCTGGCCCGGATGCGGGTACGGCTGGCGGTGCTGTCGAACGCCCCGCGCGGCCTGGCCGCGGCGATCCGGGCCGCGCCATGGAGCAGCCCGTTCGACCGGCTGCTGTTCTCCGCCGACGTCGGCGTGGCCAAGCCGTCGGCCGACATCTTCCGCCGCGCCGACCACGAGTTCCGGACCTCCCCGGAGCAGGTCCTGTTCTTCGACGACCGAGCCGAGAACGTCCGTGCCGCCCGCGCGCACGGCTGGGACGCCCACGTCTGGCGCGGCGCCGCCGACGCCATGACGACGCTGCGCTCGCGCGGGATCCCCTCCCGCAGCTAGTGCAGGTATTCTGCATGCGTGGTGGCGATCCAGGTCCGTGACGTGCCGGAGGAGATCCGCGACACCCTCGCCGCGCAGGCCGAGGCGGAGGGGCTGTCGCTGCAGCGCTACCTTCTGCGCTTGATGGCCGAGCAGGCCCGGCGTTCCCGCAACGTCGCCTGGATGCACCGGTTCGAGGGCCGCGACGACGGCTCCCGGTCCGCCCCCGGGCAGACCGCCGCCGAGCTGGCCGACGAGCCTGCGCGGTGAGGTGAGCGCCGAACGGGCCGAGGAGGCCGTCGGCGCCCTGCTCACCGACGACCGGCGGCTGGCCTCGGCGACCGGCCCGCGATGCCCGATCCGGGTCCCGTCCGCGGGGTGAGGCTCACTCCTGCGGGACCGGCCCGTCGTCGGGCAGGGGGTCCGCGGCCGAGATCTGCTCGGGCAGCAGGGGGGACAGTGCCAGGTCGGTGACCTGCGTTCCGACCGGCGCGGCGTCGACTGCGCGGACCCCGGGTGCGGTGGACAGTGCCTCGAGCCGGGCCCGGTCCGCGCGCACCACCAGCGCCGCCAGACACGCGCACGACGGCGAGTCGTAGGCGCGCTGCTCGGCGGCCGCGACGGCGGCGGGGCGCCCGGTCAGCCGGGTCGCGTCCGCGGCGGCGGCGAAGCCGGCACGCCGTCGGGCGACGTCCAGGGCGGCGGCGGTGTCCCCGGTGCCGGTCACCGGCTCGAACCGCAGCGCCGTCTGCACCCGCGGCAGCGGCACCCGGAACACGGCCGTGACCACCGGCGACGGGCCGATCAGCGCGGCCGCGCTCGTCGTGTCGAGCGCGCGGTCGAGCTGCCCCAGCGCGAGCGTCTCGGGTCCCCGCGGCGGGTGCCCCCGCGCCACGTCCGCCCCGTACTCGGCGCCG
>JAKDNL010000726.1 GCA_030451825.1 Pseudonocardia sp.
GATCTCCGGCGGCGCCGGCTACATCGGCAGCACGGTCGCCTCGGCCTGCTCCGACGCCGGGATCGAGCCGGTCATCCTGGACAGCCTGATCACCGGGCGCCGCGAGTTCACCCACGGCCGCCACTTCGTCGAGGGCGACATCGCCGACGGCGCGGTGATCGACCGCGCGTTCGCCGAGCATCCGGACATCAGCGCCGTCGTGCACTGCGCCGCGCTGATCGTCGTCCCGGACTCGGTCGCCGACCCGGTCCGCTACTACCGGGCCAACGTGTCGGCGAGCCTGGAGTTCGTGGGCCACCTGCTCCGCCACGGCGCCACCCGGATGCTGTTCAGCTCGTCGGCGTCGATCTACCGCCCGAACGACGACTTCAGCGTCGACGAGCAGTCCCCGATCGGGCCGCAGAGCCCCTACGCGCGCACGAAGGCCGTCTGCGAGGAGATGTTCGCCGACATCGCGGCCGGCACGCCGCTGCGGGTGCTGTCGCTGCGCTACTTCAACCCGATCGGCGCCGACCCGTCCCTGCGCACCGGCCTGGCGCTGCGCCGTCCCAGCCACGCGCTCGGCAAGCTGATCGAGGCCCGCGAGGACGGCACCGCGTTCTCGGTCACCGGCACCGGCTGGCCGACCCGGGACGGCTCCGGCATCCGCGACTACGTCCACGTGTGGGACCTGGCCGCCGCGCACGTCGCTGCCCTGCAGTGCTTCGACGACGCGCTGGGCGAGCACCGCTCGCTCGCGATCAACCTGGGCACCGGTACCGGCACGACGGTCACCGAGCTGGTGGCCGCGTTCGACGGTGTCGTCGACGAGCCGGTGGCGGTCCGCGCCGCCGACGCGCGACCGGGAGACGTCGCCGGCGCCTACACCCGCAGCGACCGGGCCCGCAGCCTGCTCGGCTGGCAGGCCCGCCACACCGTCGCCGAGGGCATCACCGACTCGCTGCGCTGGGCCGCCGTCCGCGACGAGCGCCTCGGGCCCTGACCCCGGGTCAGCGGCGGCGCAGGCCCAGGCGACGGCGGCTGCCGCGCGGGGGCAGCGGGCGACCGCCCGGCGTACGGCGCGGCACCGCGGTCGGGGTCCCGTTCGAAGCCGGCCGGTCCTCGGTCCCCAGGCGGCGGGCCACGCCGCGCGCCATCGCCCCCGCCCGTCCGGCGACCCGGCGGCGCAGCGGTGGGCGCAGGCCCAGCCGCCGCGCCGAACGGGCGGCCCGGGCGACGGCCCGGCGCTGACGCACCGGAACGTCCCAGGCCTCCGGGTGCTTGGCCAGCCAGCGGTACCGGTGGACGGTGTACGGGATGAGCGCGAGGTAGATCAGCGCCGCGATCGTGATCCCGAGGAACGGCACGGTGAGCAGCACCGCGACGATCACACAGACGGCGACGAGCAGCGGCGCGATCATCCGCTGCGGCACCCGCACCGTCTTCAGCGACAGCGTCGGCAGCCGGCTGACCATCAGGCCCGCGGTGAACAGCGCCCACACCGACACCGGGATCGTCGACGACCACCAGCCCGGGCCCAGGTGCAGCCACAGGTAGAGCGGGATGCCGGCGGTCATCGCGGCCGCGGGGGCCGGCACCCCGACGAAGAACTCGCGGGCGAACGGCGGCGCCGAGTCGTCGTCGATCAGGGTGTTGAACCGGGCCAGGCGCAGCGCCATGCACACCGCGAACACGAGCGCCACGACCCAGCCGGCGCGGGTGTCCTGCAGGCCCCAGATGTAGATGACCAGTGCCGGTGCCACCCCGAAGGACACGAGATCGGCCAACGAGTCCAGCTCGGCGCCGATCCGGCTGCTGGCGTCGAGCAGCCGGGCCAGCCCGCCGTCGAGCGCGTCGCAGAGCGCCGCGGCCGCGATCGCACCGATCGCGAACTCGAAGCGGCCACCCAGGGCGAAGTACACCGCGGACAGCCCCGCGCACAGGTTCAGCACGGTCACCGCGTTCGGCAGCAGCCGCACCCCGGCCGGGTAGCCGCCCTCGGGCCGGCGCGGCGCCCCGGTACTCATGCCCGCGGCCCCTGATTCTCCCCGGACGGAGAGGGCAGCTCGGCCAGCACGGTCTCCGCGCCGACGCTGCGCTGCCCGGGCGTGACCAGCGCGGACGCCCCAAGGGGCAGGTAGGTGTCCACCCGGGAGCCGAACCGGATCAGGCCGAACCGCTCGCCGGCCGCGACCTCGTCGCCCGCGGCCAGCGGGCAGACGATCCGCCGGGCCAGCAGCCCGGCGATCTGCACTACGCCGACGCGGTCGCCCTGCGCCGTCTCGACGGTGATCGCGTTGCGCTCGTTGTCCTCGCTGGCCTTGTCCAGGTCGGCGGACAGGAACGCGCCGGGGGTGTAGGTGACGGCACGCACGCGGCCGTGCACCGGCACCCACTGGACGTGCACGTCGAGCAGCGAGAGGAACACGCTCACCCGCACGCAGGGCTCGCGCGGCAGGTCCAGCTCCGGCGGCGGGACGGCCTCGCCGACTGTCGCGACCGTGCCGTCGGCGGGGGCGAGCACCACGCCGGTGCGGGCCGGGGGCGTGCGGTGCGGGGCCCGGAAGAACGCGGCCACGGCGGCGGTGGCGATCAGCCCGGCGGCGCCGCCGCGTCCGGTCAGTACGCGCAGGCCGGCGGCGGCGAGACCGACCCCGGCGACGATCGGGCGGCCGCCCGGATGCATCGGCGGGACCGCCTCCCGCACCAGACGCGCGATGTGGGTCGGCGATGTCCCGGTGGAGTCGGGCATGGGTGGTTGTCGGCTCCTCCGCGCCGGCTCCGCGCGCGGGTCACCGTCCCCGGTGACCGGCGACGGCCGCGGCCGGTGCTGTCGGTCTACGCTGCACCGGTTCCGGCCTCCGGGTCGAGGAGACGACCAGGACATGCGCGCCGATCCGGACTGTCGGCGACACGCTACGCGGGATGCCCCGCGACCCGGTGCCGGGCCCGGGATCGGCGTGGCGGCGGGCCGGCGACGATCCGGTGACGA
>JAKDNL010000727.1 GCA_030451825.1 Pseudonocardia sp.
CTTCACCTCGATCACCCACGGCAGGCTCTACAAGCTCACCGACGACGGGGGACGGCAGCCGGCGGAGCCGGTGGGGCGGGGACAACACGGGGCCGAGGTCGCGGCCGAGCTCGGCGGCGGCGCGAACGGCGCCACCCTGGCCGCGGACGGCTCGATCTACGTCGCGCAGAACGGCGCCCGCTGGTCGACCACCGGCCCGAGGTGGGGCAAGGACTCGGTCGGCGGGGTGCAGGTCGTGCGTCCGGACGGGACGTTCGACTGGGTGCACCGGGACCCGATCGCGCCGAACGACCTGTGCTTCGGCCCGGACGGGATGCTCTACGTGACCGACCCGACGCGCGCCCCGTTCGGCGCGGACGGCCGGTTGTGGCGGATCGACACCGCCACCGAGGAGGCCGAGCTGCTGTCCTCGACGTCCTACTTCCCGAACGGCATCGGGTTCGGCCTCGACGACCGGCTCTACGTCGCCTCGACCTACGACTCGCGGATCATCGCCTACCGGGTCGAGGATGGGCGCCTCGTCGACGAGCAGACCGTCGTGCAGATGGACACCGGGCACCCGGACGGCTTCACGTTCGACACCGACGGCAACCTGATCGTCTGCGCGATCGACCTCGGCGACGCACCGGGCGCGATCCAGACCTGGACCGTCACCGGCGAGAAGCTCGACCAGTACGTCCCCGGCGACAACCCGAAGTACACCAACGTCGTGCTGGACGGGAACGGGAAGATGACGATCTGCGACTCCGAGGGCGGCGCCGTTCTCGTCGTCGACGACTGGGGCTCGGCCGGCCTGGAGCTCCACCCCTACCGCTGAGCGCCTGATCCCGGGCGGCAGCACCGGCCGGGTCGCCGTCATCCCTCCGGGCGGCGACCCGGCTCTCGCCCCGCCTCAGCCGGCCCTGTCTCAGCCGGCCCTGTCTCAGCCCTCGATGGCCGTGGGGTCCATCCAGACGAACTCCCAGCGGTGGCCGTCGAGGTCGTCGATGCTGCGGCCGTACATGAAGCCGTGGTCCTGGGCCTCGCCGCCGACGGTGGCGCCGGCCGCCAGCCCGGCGTCTGCGAGGCGGTCCACCTCGTCGCGGCTCTCCACGCCGAGGGCCAGGAACACCTCCGTGGACGAGTGCGCGTCCACGATCTGCTTCTTGGTGAACTCGGCGAACCGGGCCTTGTTCATGAGCATGACCACGATCGCGTCGCTGATCACGACGGACGCGGTGTTCTCGTCGGAGAACTGTTCGTTGATCGAGAAGCCGAGCGCGGTGAAGAACGCGCGTGACGCGGTGACGTCGGCGACCGGCAGGTTCGGGAAGATCATGTTCGGCATGTCGGGCCTCCTGGGAGCGGGCGGGCGATCGCGTACACGGGGTAGACGGGCGACCGGCGGAGGAGTCATCGGTCCTGCCGCGGATTTCTCGCGGGATGTCGCTGTCGGGCAGGATGACGGCCATGACAGTGCGGTGGGGTGTGATCGGGCCGGGCCGGATCGCGGACAAGGTGGTGGGCGACTTCGGGCATGTCCCGGGGGCGGAGCTGGTCGCCGTGGCGTCCCGCTCGGCCGAGCGCGGCGCGGCGTTCGCGCGGCGGCACGGCATCCCGCGGGTGCACGACTCCTACCAGGCGATCATCGACGACCCGGACGTCGACGTCGTCTACGTCGCGACCCCGCACCCGCAGCACCGGGGGATCGCCCTGGCCGCGCTGAACGCGGGGACCGCGGTGCTGGTGGAGAAGGCGTTCACGGTCAGCTCGGTGGGTACCCGTGAGGTGGCCGCGGCCGCGCGCGGGACCGGGGTGTTCGCGATGGAGGCGATGTGGACGCGGTTCTTCCCGGCCGTGCTCCGCATGCGCGAGCTGATCGCCGACGGCGCGATCGGTGAGGTCCGGGGCGTGCAGGCCGATCTCGGGGTGCGCAACGAGACGGGCCCCGACGACCGGTTCTACTCCTCGGAGCTCGGCGGCGGCGCGCTGTTCGACCTGGGCGTCTACGTGATCTCGTTCGCCCAGATGGTGCTCGGCAACCCGACCGACGTTCTCGCCCGCGGCACGCTCGCGGAGACCGGTGTGGACGTCGAGGAGTCGATCGTCCTGGGCTACCCGGACGGCCGCAGCGCGGCGCTCTACTGCTCGCTGCAGTGCGCCACCCCGGGATCCGCCCGGGTGGTCGGCACCGACGGCTGGATCGAGGTGCCGCCGCGGTTCCACCATCCGGACGGGGTCGTGCTGCACCGCCCCGGCGCCGAGCCGGAGCAGATCAGCGCCCCGTCCCTGGGCGCCGGCTACGCGCACGAGCTGATCGAGGTCACCGAGCGGATCGCGGCCGGGGAGCCGGAGAGCGCGATCATGCCGCTGTCCGACACGATCGCCGTCCAGGACGTCATGGCTGCGGTGGCCGACCAGCTGGGGATGGTGCCGGTCGAGGGGCCGGTAGATCTTTGACCTCTCGATTAATTCCGAAGATGTAATTCGGCCTGGCTCTGTTTCACTCGATCGGGTTGGGTGGCCCCTGCAAGGCTGTCCCGTAGTCGTCAACGGCGTCGGCTGCCGAACGCGCGTTCGAGCTGTCCCCACCTCCATCCACAGGTGTGGACAACTCCCTGGCCCGGCGGATCACCTCCGCCGGGTCCGGCGCACCGCCGGGCGGTCCATCGGATCCCCGACCAGCTCGCGGCAGATCCGCACCACGTGCGTCCGCACCGGCGGGTCGAGATCGGCCATCCGGGTCGCGAGCAGCTCGAGTACCGACGCCAGCGCGTAGGCGTGCTCGGGTGCCTGCAGGCCGGCGTACTGATGCTGGACGGCTTCGTGCCGCAACCAGACCGCGGCGGCGAGGACGGCCTCGCGGTCCTCGCGCAGGGCGTCGCGACGACGTCGTTCGTGGCTGTGCATGCTCCCCCGGTGCCGGTGCGGATGTCCTCCGGCCCGGGGGAGCGGGCCAGACGTCCAGGGTGCACGCCCGCCCGTCCCGA